>JAFPWQ010000293.1 GCA_017394925.1 Synergistaceae bacterium | reverse complement strand
TATAGGAGCAGGAGTAAGCGGTCAGGGTCTCGCAATGTTAGCGCATAATCTCGGGTTAAACGTGTTTGTGTCCGAACAGAAAAAGATTGCTGATGAAGTCAAAGAGAGATTCACGAAGAATAATATCGCATACGAAGAAGGGCATACGGAAAAAGTTTTTGAGGGTACGAGTGAAATTCTCATAAGCTCAGGAATTCCGCCGAAATCAGAAATCATTCAGGAAGCACAATCACGGAATGTAAAGCTGACGGGTGAACTTGATTTTTCGATTCCCCACATAAAGACGCATAAATTAATCTGTGCAACGGGCAGCAACGGAAAAAGCACAGTTACATCATTAATCGGGCATATTCTGAATCGTGCAGGCTTAAAGGCTGGTGCAGGCGGCAATTTAGGCACAGCGTCATCAACTTTCACGAATGAAAACTTTGACGCGGTTGTACTTGAACTCAGCAGCTTTCAGCTGGAACGCGCAACTCAGAACATGCATTCACAGGCTGCAATCGTAACGAACTTAGCACCAGATCATATTGACTGGCACGGAAGCTATGAGAATTACGTTGCGGCAAAAGCAAAGATACTTTCACTCAGGGACATAAACGGCTTTGGGATCATTCAGGACAGGGACGCGGACGCATTAAAGGCATCGGGAAAAATAATCACGCTGAGCAATTCACGAACGCCCGAACATAAATTTTCAGGTCATATCTTCATGGACTCGGACAAGGCAGTATTAACCCTCGAAGGAAACGTATCATGCCTCTTCAGATATTCAGACACGACATTAATCGGAATGCATAACTACGAGAATGTCGCAATGAGTTTATGCGCGGTGAAACTCTTCGGACTTGATATTGAATCATTCGGAGTGAAATATCTGCTTGAAGGATTCAGACCATTGCCCCACAGATGTGAAGATGCCGGAACGTTAAACGGTGTGCAGTACATAGACGACTCAAAAGGAACGAATGTAGCCGCGAGTGTTACGGCCATGAAGAGCATACACGGAAGAAAAATAATAATTCTCGGCGGACAGGGAAAAGGTGAAGATTATGCTCCTCTTGCTGAAGCTGTTAAATCAGAATGTGATGAGGCCGTCTTACTCGGAGAAGAAGCAGAAAAGATTCATGATGCATTAAAGGCATCCGGCTATCCTGATGAAAAGATTCACATGGTGAAGACTATGAATGAAGCTGTGAATATATCAGCATCACTTGCGAAGCCCGGAATGTATGTACTGCTTTCACCTGCATGTACGAGCTGGGACATGTACAAGTCATACAAGGCACGCGGAGAAGATTTCTGCAGCTGTGTGCGTGAAAAGATAGAATCTCAATGGAAATCATAAGCCTTCTGACATCAATTGAGGCAATAATTCCTCTGATATTAAGCAGCTGCGGGATAGTCATGATCTCGTCTCTTTCACTGCGTAACAGCATGGCAGGAGGCAATCCGTATTCAGCACCGTTAAGACAGTTTCAGTTTATCGGAATCGGGATAACTATGATGATATTATGCTGCAGAATATACAGCCGTCGTGATGTGAAAAATGACAGCGTAAAATATTTTGCGGCGGCGGTTATATTGCTCATTCTCACGGCGATTCCCGGAATAGGCGTTAAGGTCGGAGGTGCGCGGCGTTGGCTAAATCTGATATTCATACGTTTTCAGCCTCTTGAGCTTGCACTCTTTGCACTTCCCATTTTCATGGCCGACAGACTGACCGATGAAGAAAGTTCATTACAGCGCAGTAATTTTCATTCGTTCGTCCGTCCTACATTAAGCGTGATTATCATGATGGCCGTTCCTTTGCTCCTACAGCCGAATTTAGGCGGCACTATTCTTGTTACGGCTATATGCTTCACGATGCACATAGAGAGACGCGGCTGGAAGTATCCGTTATGGGGAATCGCGGCGGGCATAGCTGCGGTTGTCATATTAATTCTGATTGCACCGTACAGAATGAGAAGATTCAATGCCTTCTGGGATCCCTGGGCAGATCCGACTAATACGGGCTTTCAGATCATACAGGGGCTAGTTGCTTTTGCGAACGGGGGCACGACTGGTGTAGGAATAGGCAAGGGACTTCAGGACGAGAGATTTTTGCCTGAGACAGAGACGGATTATATTTTCCCTGCAATCGGTGAAGAATTCGGTTTAGTCGGGACTATGTTTTTGCTTATGCTTTATGCTTTATGGACATGGAGAGTGTATTATATCTACCGTGATGCAAAGACTCCATTCACTAAATCGCTTGCATTAGGTCTTACAGCGTCAGTGATATATCCGATGTTCGTTAATGTCGCAGGCGTTACTAAACTTATGCCTTTAACGGGAATTCCGATGCCTTTTATCAGCGCGGGAGGAAGTTCAATGATGTTTATGTGGGCTAAAATAGGTTTGCTGATGTCAATCAAGAATGAGAACAGGAAGAAAAAGAAAGAAGAATAAGAACGAAGAATGAATAATAAACGCGTAATAATAGCTTCAGGGGGTACAGGAGGACATATATTCCCTGCGATAGTATTCGGTCGTGAACTTGAGAAGGACGGAGCAAAAGTATCATGGCTTTGCGGCTCAAGAAAACTGGAACGCGAAATCTATAATGCCTCAGGAATTGAGCCGGTAATTTTGCCTCTTGAAGGTTCACCGATGGGCACGAAATCAATCACAAAAATTTTTTCGCGAATCTCAGATGTAATTCGTTCTTTGAGATTCACATCACAATACATAAAGAGCTTTAAGCCTGACGAGATATATTTATTCGGAGGATATATTTCATTTGCGCCGATGATAATAGCCCTGATGAAAAAAATCCCTGTAACCCTTCATGAGCAGAATACAGTTGCCGGAAGAGTAGCGCGTCTTGCCTCGCGTTTAGGCGTGAGAATCATAACGGGCTGGCCTGTCTGCGAGGGCATAAAGAATTTCACGTACACAGGGATTCCCGTAAGAGACCCCGTGAGAATCCCCAGACATGAAGCACTTAAACGTCTTGGGCTTGAGAATATAAACGTGAATGCAAAGATAGTATGTGTAGCAGGAGGCTCATTAGGCAGCGGACCATTGAGAGATTTGCTCACGAAGACTGCGGCCATGTGTGAAGATTGCGAGTTTATATTTCTGTCGTCAAAAGAGAAACACGATGAAGGAAATGCACATTACATTCTTCCTCAATGGGATACGAATCCGTTTTATTCAGTGTGTGATGTTCTGGTCTGCAGGTCAGGAGGTTCAACGTTAGCTGAGGCTCTCAAATGGGGAATGAAGACAATCACAATTCCGTGGCCGGGAGCAATGGACAATCACCAGTATAAAAATGCATGTGAATTTGTGAAACTCTCAGAGAATGCGCATATGTTCAGTGAGAACGACAGCCCTGAAAATTTATCGCGACTCATAAAAAACGTGTTACAATAACAAAAAATTTTTTAAAGAAGGAAAAATAAAATATGTTGCTTGCTATAAAACTTGCAATCAGAAAAATGTGTCCAGATTTCATTTGGAAATTATATGAGAAATTCAAATACAAGAGGTGGTTGCATAATATAGACAAAAGCAATCGAATATGGGCCAATAGCTCATTTATGAGGGGGGGTATTGAGACTATAGAAATCGAAACGGTGAACAGGTGCAACGGTATATGCCCTTTTTGCCCTGTGAATGTGAATCAGCCGCAGAGACCTTATGCAAAGATGACGGAAAAGCTTTTCAGAAAAATAGTTGATGAGCTTGCAGAAATGAATTATAAGATGGGTGTCTCGCTTTTCTCCAACAATGAGCCTTTCCTTGATGAACGCATAATCGACTTTCACAGATACGCGAACGAAAAACTCCCTGAAGCTATATTCTGGCTATATACAAACGGAACGCTTCTGACATTTGAAAAATTCATTGAGATTATGCCTTTTCTTGATCTGTTAATTATTGATAATTACAATGACAAAAAAGAAATCAATTCGCCTGAACTTCAGAGGATTTATGATTATATTCAGAAACATCATGAATTTGATGAACGTGTAAAATTCTGGTTCAGAATGCAGAATGAGGTATTAACATCACGAGGAGGTCAGGCACCAAATAAGCAGGGTATGAATGACAGAAGCACCTTGAATGTTCTCTGTATTCTTCCTTTTGTGCAGTTAATAGTTAGGCCTACGGGCGAAGTAAGTTTGTGCTGTAATGATGCGCTTGGCAAATACACATTAGGCAACCTTAGTACACAAAGTATTGCTGAAGTATGGTCATCTGAGAAATATAAGAGTATACGCATGGATATGCTCGCTAATGGGAGGAAAAACCTTCTTCTCTGTAAAGATTGTGATTTTATATGCTACACATCACTTGAAACTATTAGAAAAAGGCCGTAAAATTTTTCCCAGTATGATATATTCATTGAACAAAATAATTGCACGGGGTGAAAATATGATACAAACAGAAAGAATTGCACTAATGGAAAGTTATCTCGATGAAGCTAATTCGGCCGTGAAAAATTTTTCTGACTCACTTGAACGCTATCTCAATGTGCAGTCTAAAATTCATGAACTCTCAGAATATTATTCAAACGGACAATGGAGACAGGACTTTGAAGACGATGAAGCCGGAAAAATTCCCGGTAATATTAAACGCGGAGTGTTAAGCGAGGATGCATTGTATGATTTTCTGACCGAGAATGATTCTATGCTTGAACATGCTGAAGAGATAATAAGAGAGGTGCGCATGAAGAGAAAATGAGTTATCTTGACAAAACGAACGCAAGCGATATAATACTCAATCGTTGAAGTTAGAGATAAAGCGGGATGTAGCGCAGTCTGGTTAGCGCACCTGCTTTGGGAGCAGGGGGTCGGAAGTTCGAATCTTCTCGTCCCGACCAGATTTCAACAAGCAAGTTAAAACATGCGGGAATAGCTCAGTTGGCTAGAGCGATGGCCTTCCAAGCCGTAGGTCGCGGGTTCGAATCCCGTTTCCCGCTCCAAGAACACAGAACGCGCTCTTAGCTCAGCTGGATAGAGCAACGGCCTTCTAAGCCGTAGGCCGCGGGTTCGAATCCTGCAGAGCGCGCCAGTTGTCAGCAACATAGCAAAATGGTGAGTGTAGCGCAATTGGTCAGAGCTTCGGATTGTGGTTCCGGCGGTTGAGGGTTCAAGTCCCTTCACTCACCCCAGCAATGCAAATTCTGCGCTCGTAGCTCATCTGGACAGAGCGACAGACTTCGGATCTGTAGGCAGCGGGTTCGAATCCTGCCGGGCGCGCCAGATGTAACATGACAATCAGGTAATGGACTGTTAGCTCAGTTGGTAGAGCAGCTGACTCTTAATCAGCGGGCCGTGGGTTCGAGTCCCTCACAGTCCACCAGAATTAAATCTCACAAATCAATTAAATCAAATTAAATTCTAAAATTCATTTCATATATTTGTCTTATGATTTAGCTTTATCTTTATGTTTTTATTACCCAAATAAATTTTTACGAGGTGATATAAACATGAGGCGTTCAGGTTTATTTAAGGCATTATGTGCAGTAATAGCAATAATGATCTTCGCAGGCATGGCATCATCAGCTCCCAAAAAGAAAAAAATTCCCGTAAAAGCACAGCCGGTAAGAGACACAATCACATTTGAAGGCAGTCTGATTCTTAACGTGGGGGGCAAAAGAAGCAGAGTCAGAAAAAGCGAAACTGTTTCTATGCCTTCGGAGATAAGAATCGAGACACAGGACGATCATCCTTCCGTGATGGCCGGTCTTCTTGAAGATAACGGACACGTAAGACGCAGTGCAAGTATATCTGTCAGGACATCGAAGTCATTCAAAGTCAGCGGAAAAAGAATTGAAGGTGTCTATGAGATCCGCAGGTTCAGAGGCGAAAAGCGTCTTGAATTACTCAGGGGCAGAACTATACCGGCAAAAACAGGTGATTATTACGTCAGGTTATCCGCAAAAAGAGAAGATAAAATAGAAGACGCGGCAGTTATCCGTTATGTGAAAATACATGTTGATGCATAAAGATTAATATGTGAACATGAAAATTCAAAGGCAGTTCCAAAAAACGGAGCTGTCTTTTTTATATGCGCAGGGTAAATTGAAATTGACAAAAAATTTTTACAGTGCTATAAAATTCCGAATTCATTAAACACGAAAGAAGGAAAAGTTTTTCATGAACGGTTTAACTCTCGTAGCCATTGCTATCGTAGTGTTATCACTTGCGTATTTGCTCTATGGCAGATGGTTAGTTAAGACATGGGGAATCGATGAGACCGCGAAAACTCCTGCGTACAGATTCGAGGACGGACAAGATTATGTACCTGCATCACGCTTTACTGTCTTTTCACATCAGTTTAACTCAATCACAGGTGCAGGCCCGGTAACAGGACCGATAATTGCGGCAATGTTCGGATGGCTTCCTGCGTTCTTATGGCTGTTAGTCGGGGGCGTATTCTTCGGAGCAGTTCAGGATTTCACATCGTTATATGCATCAGTCAAGAATGAAGGTAAATCGATGGGCTTAATCATTGAACGCTATATCGGGAAGACAGGACGAAAATTATTTTTGCTTTTCTGCTGGCTGTTTACGCTTCTGGTCATTGCGGCATTCGCTGACATTCTTGCAGGAACTTTCAACGGCTTCACGAAAGACGGAGCACAGAATGTACCCGGTGCATCGGCGGCTTCAATTTCAATGATATATATCTTCGTAGCAATGATATTCGGAGTGTTCATGAGATTCTCAAAGTCAGGAGAACTTGCGAAATTCATCGTAGGAGTCGTTCTTGTCGTTGCTATGCTCTGGGCTGGAATCGCTAACCCGTTATATTATGACGCTCAGACATGGCGATATATCGTGTTCGCTTACTGCTTTATCGCTTCAGTTCTGCCCATGTGGTTGCTTAAGCAGCCCCGTGATTATCTCAGCGTGTTTTTACTTCTTGGAATGATCTTCGGAGGTGCTGTAGGAATCATAATTGCCAACCCGACAATCGAAGCTCCTATGTTCGTTGGGTGGACAGCAAAGAATCAGCCGTTATTCCCGATTCTTTTCATCACGATTGCATGCGGAGCCGTCTCAGGATTTCACAGTCTCGTATCATCAGGTACGTCATCAAAGTCAATCTCAAATGAACGTGATATGCTTACCGTTGGTTATGGTGCAATGTTAGTTGAGACATTACTGGGAGTAGTGGCACTCGTAATAGCATGTTCAGCGGCACAGGGCGGAGGACTTCCAACGGGAACACCGTTCCAGATTTTCGGAAATGCTGTAGGCGGATTTTTTACAATGTTCGGACTTCCCGCTCATATCTCTTCATGCGTCATCATGATGTGTGTATCTGCTCTTGCAATGACTACGATTGATGCAGTTACACGTATAGGCCGAATGTCATGGCAGGAGTTTTTTGCGCCTTCAGAAGGTGAAACACAGAACGCATTCATGAAGTTCATCACGAATACTTATGTCTCAACGATAATTACTCTCTTACTCGCATATGCATTATGCCTCGCCGGTTACGCAAGCATATGGCCGTTATTCGGTGCCGCCAATCAGTTATTATCTGCATTAGTTCTTACTGCTCTTGCCGTCTTCCTGAGAGTTACGAATCGCAAAGGCTGGATGCTTTATGTGCCTATGACATTTATGTTTATCGTTACGATGTCCGCATTGATTATCAGCGTGTATAACATCATAGTGAAATTATCAGCCGGAAGTTTTGTATTCATGGTTGACGGATTGCAGTTAATCATCGCGGTTGCATTAATGACTCTTGCGGTGCTTGTTGTTTCTAACTGCTGGAAGGAATTATTTTCGTCCAAAGTGAATAAGAACATAGCATCAGCTCATTAAGGCATGTTACAATCCCTCTCGAATTTAACGGGAGGGACTTTTTTTATTATCATGAAGCGCATATTAATCACAGGCACTAACAGCTACACAGGAAACGCATTGAACGCATATTTATCACAATGGCCGGATAAATATGAAACTGGAACTATAAGCCTCAGGACTGAATCATGGAAGTCTGAAAATTTTTCTGGATTTGATTCTGTCTTTCACGTTGCAGGCATTGCACACGACAGCACAAAAAATTCTGACAGAGAAGCATATTACGCGGTGAACTCACAGCTTGCATATGATACTGCACGTAAGGCCATGAATGACGGCG
>JAFPWQ010000292.1 GCA_017394925.1 Synergistaceae bacterium | reverse complement strand
TTCTTATCATTCCATACGGACTGGGCGATAATCTGAGTATTGAGAGAATAATGGGTGAAAGGAGTCATGAAAGCAGCATCGAGTATAAAGCTTTCTCTGTTCTGAACGTCATTCGCGATAACGGGATTATAGACGCTGAGAAAACCGGGTACATCATCCCGTGAAGGTATCATGACGGCCTTATATATTTTTGATGCGCCTGTATCCATGAAATTAATATCGCCTTCAGGAGATTTAAAGAACGTCCAGATATTATGCATGTCTGAATATAAAGCACCTGTTGAAGCCGCGAAATTTCTGTTAGCATAAGACCTGGTGCCGAAGTCAATAATGAAGTCAAAAATAGAGCCGTCATCAGTGAGTACAAACAATTCGCCGAGGTTTGACCAGCATAAATCTCTTGGTTTAGGCACGCCGCGGATCTCGAAAAATTCCCGTGAGATAATATTGAGGATGTAAATTCTGTTATTTGCCATGTCAGCGATGGCTAACCAGTCAGCAAAGGCTTCGATTGCAACGGGTTCAAAGAGTAAATCACCTTGTCTCATGGGAGGTGTCCATTTGCGTACCAGAGGCGTTGAGGCATTGAAGTTGTAGAAAGCGACATAACGTTCGGCTGGATTAGCGAGAGCAAAGAAATTAAGAGCAATGAATTCAGCATCAGCGATAGTAAATTCCGGCAAAGAGAGCGCATAATCGGGAGAAAGAGTTTGTGAATTACTGAGAGTGTAAATATCGCCGTTCTCACAGAAAATCGTAAAAGTAGTATCACCCATAGGAATAGAAATCACCGGGCTGTGAATATCAGTATTGCGCAGAGCAGAATTATTTGCGAAGAGAGAGAGATTGCCGTTCTGACGTAAATATAATTTATTTCCCAAAGTATCAGGAATGCAAACGGTATTGCCCAGAGCTTTAATTTTACCCAGTCCCCTTATACTGAAAGGTCTTGTATAACCGGTATTCCATTCTGACTGGACGGTAGTTTCAGAAAACCGCCAGCTTTCAGGAACGGGAGCAGTGCCCATGACGGCGCGTAAGACATCATTTTGTTCATTGAGAACGCGTAAAATTCTTGGAGCAGAGACATCCAAAGGTCTGACTTCGAGATAGCTTTTCAGTGCATTAAGAGAGCCTTCAGTATCACCCATGCGGTTAAGATTGAGAGCGGAGAGCAGATAATAATCGACCATGTAAGTATTATTCTGAATGGCCGAATCTAAATAAGTCTGGGCATCTCTGTAATCCCGTCTCATGAAATGAACGTAAGCATTATTGAAAAATCGTTCGGCTTCGTCTAAATCTGCTCTTGGGATCTCAGCACAGTAAGCACATGATGCGGCTAAAAAAAACAGAAATAAAAATTTACGCAAATAAGAACACTCCCGATAAAAAAGTAATCCTGAAATATTATATTAAAGTTTTTATCTTTTTGCTCCTGCATTACGCAATATATTTATAATTTCCTGTCTTCCTGTTTCATCGGATTTATAGCCGTAACGCAATGCCTCGTCCATAGGTTTCCTTCCGCTTTTGTCGCGTGCGTTTACATTCACTCCGAATGACATAACTGCTCTGACGATTTCAGGTTTTCCTCCGCGTATGGCACTGTTCAGAATGGTTGAACCTGCAGCCTGTTTTTTATGTAAATCAAGGCCGTAACGTTTAGCCTCCGAAATTAAAATATTTATCACTTCTGGATACGGATTCGAATATGCAGCCGTAATTAATACCTGCTCCGTTGGCTGAGCTCCTGCATTAAGTGCCTGACGGACTTCCTGAGGAGAACCATCACTGCATAAGACAGCAAACTCTCTTGCTCTCATTCTCATTGCACCGTAAGCAAATGAAGAAACAATAAGCATCATTAAGCAGAAAGCTAAAAATACTTTACCGTGTCTCATCACAAAAAACTCCTTCCCGGATATAAAAGTTACTTCTTAACGAAATAATATATATGTGGAATTTACTGGATTGGTTTATTTTAGCACGGCTGATTTTTTTTTTTTTTAGGTATAATTACTTAAAAACCCTCCGGCTGTTTAACCAGAGGGCTGTATGATTCTTAATCTCCAGAAATAATTTATGCGATAATTGCTTGTGCCTCTTCCTGAATCTTTTTCAGGTGTTCAGGGCTTACGAAACTTTCAGCGTATAACTTGCATATATTCTCAGTTCCAGAAGGACGAGCCGCAAACCAGCCGTTAGCAGTCGTAACTTTCAGGCCTCCGATTGATGCGTTATTGCCCGGTGCCTTTGTGAATTTTGCCGTAATCTTATCGCCTGCAAGAGTATCAGCGTTGATGTCTTCAGGAGATAATTTGCCGAGTGCCGCTTTCTGTTCAGGTGTCGCAGGAGTATCGATGCGTGCATAAAAACTCGTGCCGTATTTCTTCGCAATCTCAGTGTAATGTTCTGACGGGTTTTTTCCTGTTACCGCTGTGATTTCAACTGCAAGCAAGTCCATAATGATTCCGTCTTTGTCCGTTGTCCAGACAGAGCCGTCTTTGCATAAGAAACTTGCTCCGGCTGACTCTTCACCGCCGAAGCCCATTGAGCCATCGAGAAGACCATCAACGAACCATTTGAAGCCAACGGGAACTTCACATAATTTGCGTCCGATACCTTGAGTAACGCGGTCAATGATTGAACTTGATACTACGGTTTTGCCCACAGCAGCATCAGAACGCCAGCCCTTTCTTGACGTGAATAAATGCTGAACGGCGACTGCAAGATAATGATTCGGATTCATTAAGCCTTGAGGTGTTACTATGCCGTGCCTGTCATAGTCCGTATCATTTCCGAACGCAATATCATAGTCATCTTTGAGCCTGATTAAATTAGCCATTGCGTAAGGTGATGAGCAGTCCATTCTGATTTTTCCGTCATGGTCAGGGGGCATGAAAGAGAATGTCGGGTCAAGATTTGGATTAACGACTTCGAGGTTCTTAATGCCATAAACTTCAGCAATTGGCTCCCAGTAATATATGCCTGAACCCCCAAGAGGATCTGCGCCTATTTTCAGACCAGACTTTGCGATTGCGTCCATGTCAACAACGGTAGCAAGAGCTTTCACGTAAGGCATAACGTAATCTTCAAAGTGAACGTTATCCATTTTGATGGCCTTCTCAAACGGAACGCGCTTAATTGAGTTTACACCCTGACGTATAAGCTCATTTGCTCTGTTCTGAATCTTTGATGTGATTTCCGGGCTTGCAGGTCCTCCCGAAGGCGGATCGTATTTTATGCCTCCGTCAGTGGGCGGATTATGTGAAGGGGTGATGACCATACCGTCAGCTGTTTTATTTCCGGGCGTCCTGTTATGCTCAAGAATTGCACGTGATACAACGGGTGTAGGAGTTGGTGCGAAGTCCTTCTGCAGAATAATTTCGACACCGTTAGCCGCAAGAACTTCAACGCATGTTCTCATAGAAGGTTCAGATAACGCGTGAGTATCTGCTCCGATGTATAACGGTCCTGGAATTTTTTCTGCTGTTCTGTGTTCATATACAGCCTGTGCAATTGCGAGTATGTGAGCCTCATTGAAACTGTGAAGAGCCGAGCTTCCTCTGTGGCCTGATGTTCCGAATGCTACCTGCTGGTTTTTATCGTCAGCGTCTGGTGCGAGCGTGTAATAATCGCTGATGAGTGAAGGGATATTTACGATTTTTTTTGCCTGCATAAAATAAACCTCCGTTCATAAAATTAAAATTTAAATGGGGTATGTATAGTTTAAATCCTAACAGCAAAAATTCAAATAGTTTTTTTCTCCGCACACACAAAAAAAATGAAACCCTCACGTTTTACCGTAAGAGCCTCATTCTTATTTTCTGTTTTATATTTTTGGTCGGGACGAGAGGATTCGAACCTCCGACCCCCTGCACCCCATGCAGATGCGCTAAGCCAGACTGCGCTACGTCCCGTGAAACATGAAATATTCTAGCGCAAAAATTTCATACGTCAAGTTCAGAGCTTACGTTTCATGATGACGAAGAAGACATTTGGGTCAAAAGTTGTACGCACTGCAAAAATTTCGCTTAATTCCCAGCCCTCAGCACCGTATTTATTGAGAAGCTCTTCGACCTGTGCAGTTTTTTTCACGGCTTCTTTGCTCTTCTGCAATGACGTGAGAGACCCTAAAGATACGACTTTGTACTCGTATTTTAGATTTTCAGCATGAGCCGGAAACGCAAAAGATAAAATCATAATCACGAACGCAAAAATTTTTTTCATGGCCGTTACTCTTTAACTGTTCCTGAGAATTACGCCGACGGATACAGCAACTTTGTAGATAATATCAATTGCATCTTTGAATGATTCAATCGTCTGTCTGTCAGTGTACTTAACCGGGACAACGATTGTGTCTCCCGGTTCAACCTTTGCAGAATAACCGCGCGGAGGTGTCCATTGCTTGCTTGAGAACATAGCCGTACTTCTTGTGAGCCTTATTGTAGTTCCGTCTGCCTTGAGCAAATATACCATGCGTTTATGGGCAGTTTTTATCTGACCTCCTGCCGCATTGATATAGCCGTTTATGCTCATGTCAGGACGGTAAAGCTGAGACGATGAAGAATATACAGCACCCATAACGTTGACGGTCAAAGGAGTTTCCGGGATATTCAGATAATCGCCGTTCTGAAGTTCATAATTCCATTCAGTGCCGGTTATATTTTTGGGAGTGTCTATTCTGGTTATGATTCTGCCCATAATATCAAGATGACGCAGATTATCGATTAATTGTCTTCGTCTCTGATATTCCTGCTGGAAAGCTGATACAGTGCCTGCTGAATTTGAAGCACCTCCGCTTGCTGTGTTCTGCATTGATTCGAGTAATTCACGTTCCATTCTGTCGGCCATTTGATTCAATGCGCGTCTCTGTTCTGCGGCGACACTTCTGCGTGTGAAGACTGCCCCGCGTAAGAATGCCTTATTTGTGAAACCTCCTGCACGCTCAATCAAATCCGAAAGTTTATCTCCTGCAAATAATGAATATGTACCTGGTCTTCGAACTTCACCTGCAATTGTAACGCTAATCTGCTGTTTCCAGTCGGGAATAACGAGAACAGTAATCTGGTCATTAGCCTGAAGCAGAAGATCATGTGTCGGATCTCCCTGAAGAGCCTGCGTTACGTTGATGTCGAAGCTCTGATTTACCGGGCCGTCCATTGTCGGAAGTACGCGCGTTAAAGTTGCACGGTCAGATGCAGTGAGCCTTAATCCGCCGGCACGGTTGATTAAGTCAGATACTCTTGTGTGTCCCGGAACGATTACGAATGTACCAGGGCGCATTAACGGACCTGCAATTGAAGCTGTAGTTGCATAATTGAACACGGGGTATAGCCTGAGAACATCGCCGTCATTAAGTTCAGTGTCTTCGATTTCTGAGAGATTGCCTTCAAAAGCACCTGCATATGAATTCTCGTACACTCTGTAGAACTGAATTCTGCCTTTGAACGTCTGAGCGTTTAACCCTCCTGCAATATAAAGCAGATCTTTAACTCTTGTAGCACCGTTAAGTTCATAAACGCCCGGCCTCTGAACTTCACCCGCAAGTCCGATTAACGGCCCCACAGGAGGAATATATATCACGTCTCCTGCTTCGAGTCTTGCATCCTGTGATTTGTCGCCCCTGAGAAGCATTGCGTACATGTCAAATACAGTTACAGTTCTTCCGTTACGTTTAAGCTCAATGCGTCTGAGTGAACCTGTTCTTGACGGACCTCCTGATGCTAAGAGTGCATTGACCAGCGTGGCGAATGACGAGACAGTATAAGCACCTGGTCTCTGTGCATTTCCCGTTACGTAGACAAGAATAGAGCTTAACCTTCCCATTGAGAGATTCATCTGGTAGCCTGTGTAATATTGATTTAATCTCGCGCTTATGACTCTTTCTGCCTCTGTGAGAGTGTAACCTGCAATTCTGACTGCACCGATATGCGGAATTGTGGCCATGCCGTCCCTGTTCACTGAGACCCTGTAATTGCCTTCTTCAGGAATTCCCCATAACGTAAGCGTGATCTCATCGCCGACCCCGATTCGATAATCCTGAGTTACCGGGACATTATCCTGAGGTGCATAGGTTGAAGGAGCTCTGCGGAAAAATGACATTCCGAATCTTGGAAGTCTTTCGATTAACTGCCTCATTGGGCTTCCGCTTCCGCCTGCCCTGAGTATATCTTCAAAGTAACTGTTGATTTCTGCTTCAGTTGCTTCTGCGTTCATATCAAAATTTGCATTATTTGAAGATGCATCCATATCGAGATTTCCTGCTCTGTTGCGCCTGTCAGTGTCTGTTTCGATTTCAGTCTGAAGGCCTGAATTATCATCAGTGAGATCTATATTCTCATATCTTGATTCATTTGTAGTGTTCAGACCTGATAGATCTATTCCTCCTGTACGGCCTGTTGGGATATTAGGCTGAGCCGGTACGCTTGGCTGTGAGGGCACTGTAGGCATTGCAGGAGCTTCTCCGATACCCGGTGCTCCTCCGATTGCAGCAGCATATGCCCCCGAAATAAACATGAGCATAAAGAAACCTGCTGTTATAACCCGTAAAAGTTTTTCATGTTTCAATATAATCACCTCTGATAAAAATTTTGCGTTTTATTTTATTTTATTTTAATGGAAAATATATTCAAGAAGACTTTTAACCTGCTGTGATTCTTCTTTTGCTCTCACTTCCCCTTCTTCATATGAGCAGTAATCCATCAGTAACCTTTCGACATTTTTTTTCATTGCGGCGGGTCTAAGCTGGCTCATCATTCTTTCAGGAGTTCTTATGTGTCCGCCTTCACGCCCTGAATGCATTCTCCATGATGAAAGTATCATAGTATCCTGTTCCCAGACATGAGAGCTTGAATTCCCGAACCATGAACCGAACCATTTTTCCGCAGGAATTTCCATGTGAACGCCTGCCTTAGTGAAACTCTTTCCCGGTGCGTCTATATCAGTGTCAATGTACCAGAAGCCCAGTGCAGTATCATCCCAGTGCCTTGTCAGGGAAATCTTATAGCCTTTATCATCGTCAACGAAACTTCCGTATTCAGCTTCAAGGTCTACGTCAAAGTCTTCAAAGTGATAGCCTGCCTGAACAAACATAGTGTTCCACCAGTCGCGTCCGTCATCAATGCCTCTGGGATTTCCGCCGTAATACATGTATCTTCCGTCAGTGAAGCCTCCGAATGACTCAGGGTCTCTGTCTCTGTATGCGGCAAGTCTCGCACCTATCCACCAGTCGCCGTTTTCACCGTAATATCTTGCCCATAAATTTCCGCCGAACCATTCCTCATCGAGATAGCCTCCTTCACCGAAGAACCACGCACGGCCTTTTGAATCAAATTTATTTGCGTAAGTCATGCCCAGCTGCTGAATACGTATCTTGTCATTCAAATCTTTTTCCCACCATAAGCCCGTTACATTCGTTGTGTCTGCGTTGACATGGAACGGGAAGCGTATATCTATCACACTGCCCCAGCCGTTATAATATCTTCCGTTGTAGATTAAATCTATGTTCCATCTGTCCATGTAGAACTCGCTCAGTGTCTGGTCAAGTCTTGGCTCATAAACTATCATGGCTTTAACTTCATGAGTTGCTTTGTTCTCAAGGAAATGCTTTTCATCAGCATCTTCAAATCCAGATTCAGAATCTGAACCTGCCCACGAGAATATTGCTGTGCGCATCGGCTCTTCTTCATGAAGTGAACGTGCCCTTACAGCAAATAATAATTTTCCAGGAAAACTGGCACTCACAACTGGTATTCCTGCGTTCTTATGTATGAGTACAAGTTCATCAGTTTCAGGCATAACGGCAGAAAGCAGAACAATAATTCTTGTCATGGCCTCTGCATGTGAAGAATAACCGTAATTTTCGTAGCCTAATATTAATCTTGTGCTGTCTTCGTATTCTTCAAGTTTTATATCAATATCACGGACACGCACATATTTTTCGATTCCTGATTTAATCCGTGCAAGTATTTCCTGTTTATTTGTATTTGCCCATTCCGGAATTCTTGAATCTCCTGGTGTACCATAATGTTTTTTGCTTCCCCCTAAGAACGGACCTTTGAGATCTATTTTCTGAGAGATTGAGAAAACAAATTCATCGCCTCTCTGCCAGCTTGCGGAGCCTTCCATGCCCCACGGAGCTTTAAGCACCAGACCTAAATTATATTTGCCTGAAGGAAGTTCATCTAATACTCTCCTTCCAGCTACACGGTCTTTGTCATAATCAAGAGGACTGTATTCAGCTTTAAGCGTAATCCAGTTTGCAATATCCCATTCGAGACCTGCATAGACACCGTTGAATCTGTCAGTACCGTATCCTATAGTTGCGGCGACATTTCCCCATCGCCATGTTGCAGCACCATACCATGCACGCATTATCTCTGTTCCTGTAGCATCGACTATTCCGAATGCTATTGACGGAACGTACCATTTTTCCGGGTCTTTATTGTGCCAGAGAATAGCTTTAAGATCTATTGCCTTGTCCATATAATCGCGTCCGTCCGGTTTTCCGTCTGCAGTTACTGTGCTGAACGTATTAAATCTTGCGTTGATTTCAAGCCATGGCAGCCATGCAAGATCTAAAAAGTAATATGCGTAGGGTGAAGCATTAGTGTAGCCGAATCTGCCGGTTCCGTCTTCTGGCATTTCAGCTGTAGGATATTCCCACAGACCAGTTAAGCCTGTATTATTTCCTGTTGAGGCCTCAGCCTTAAGAGAAAAAGAAACCGTGAAAAACATAATGCACATTAAGATAAATATTGAACCAGTAAGAACCCTCCGCAAAGTTAATCGCCCCTGTTAGATTTTTTGCTTATTTTACACTAGAAATCCCGAAAAATTACACATGCATTAATAATTATTTTTGCTTGACGCGTTTTTATGACGCAATTAAAATTCAGACGGAATCAAAATTAAATCAAAAATTATTCACAACGGAGAAGATTTATATTCATGATTGAAAGATATTCAGAACGTGATGTATCTGCATTATGGGATGATAATAACAGGCTGAAAGTTATGCTTGATGTTGAGCTTGCAGTCTGCCGTGCATGGTGTGAAATGGGACGCATTCCCGAAGATGCACTTGAAGATATAGTTTCACATGCGCATTTTACAGTCGAAAGAGTTCACGAGATAGAGAAAAAGACTCAGCATGATGTAGTTGCATTCGTCAGTGCTGTAGCTGAAAGTATCGGCTCAAACGGAAGATATTTGCATCTTGGCATGACCTCAAGCGATATTTTAGACACGGCAAGTTCGATAATGCTTCGTGATTCGCTGGACATAATTATAGATGCACTCTATAAATTAGATTCAGTTGTCGTTGACCTTGCACAGAAATATAAATACCTTCCTGCAATGGGACGCACACATGGAATTCATGCCGAGCCTATGTCATTAGGATTAAGATTCCTGAACTGGCACGCTGAGATTTTACGCGATAAAGGAAGACTCGAATACGCCCGCAAAGATATATCAGCCGGAAAAATTTCTGGTGCTGTCGGGACATACGCAATGTGTTCGCCTCAGTTAGAATCACGAGTGTGTGAGCTGCTTGGTCTTGAGCCTGCAAAAGTATCGAATCAGATTCTTCAAAGAGACAGGCACGCAGGAGTGTTAAATGCACTTGCGTTAATGGGCTGTACGCTTGAGAGAATCGCATTAGAGATTCGCAATTTGCAGAGAACAGAAGTAAGAGAAGCATTTGAGCCTTTCGGTGTTGGTCAGAAGGGATCAAGTGCAATGCCTCACAAACGCAATCCGATTAAGTGCGAGCGTGTATGCGGAATGTCGAGATTACTTCGCGGCTATGCTCTGACTGGAATGGAGAACGTTGCACTGTGGCACGAAAGAGATATAAGCCATTCTTCAACAGAGAGAGTCATATGGCCTGACGCGTTTAACATTGCGGCATTCATGACCAGAAGCATGACTAAAATACTCAAGGGGCTTGTTGTTGATGAAGAGCGCGTGAAGGAAAATATCAGCATGACCAACGGACTTGTGTATTCACAGAGAGTTTTGACATTCCTTCTTGATGAGCTGAAATTATCACGCGAGGACGCATACGCAATTGTTCAGGAGAACGCAATGAAGACGGCTTCGGCAAACGGGAAAGTGAGCTTCCTTGAATTATTACTTGCTGATGAGAGACTGCATGA
>JAFPWQ010000291.1 GCA_017394925.1 Synergistaceae bacterium | reverse complement strand
GGTGCAACGTGATTTGAACTCAGATGTCCGCACCTCCTGCAGCGATGAATGACTGACCATTCGCCGTTCTTCATTACCCATATTCCAATGGGATCCATTATGCCGCCGCATTCTGATTCTCTGTCGCCGGGTTCGTTATCGAGATGCAAACTCGACAGGCAATTACTGCAATGATTTCTGTGTCTATCACCGTAAAGCGGAGGATTCACATAGCAGTCGCATACTTTGCATTTGAAGCCGTCATCACATGAATGATTCTTAAAGTAACCTTTCGTGAACAGCCTGCGTTTATTTTCTCTGTTCAATGATATTAACCTCCTGAAGTTATGATTTTTATTCTTCTTACTTTCTGGAGGCTCAGAGAGTTATATTATCTGCTCCAGACCTCCCGATCTGAAACACTTTTCGTTAGTGAAAATTTGAGCATAAAAATTTTTTCTCCTCGTATAAAAATTTAATCACATTATAATATCTGTAAACATAAAATACATATCAGGAGCTTCATTATGGAAAATGAAAACACAATCAGCCTCAAAGAATTAAAAGTTAATGAGAGTGCAATTGTTCAGACAGTCGGAGGAGAAGGTCATCTCAGGCAGCACTTACTGGACATGGGAATAATTCCAGGCGCAAGAGTGAAAATGATTCGCCCGGCTCCTTTGGGTGATCCGATTGAGATTCGCATTCATGATTACGAACTCACATTGAGACGCGCAGATGCAGGACACATTACCGTTAATCAGGTGAAGGATACAGAGAACGCAGAGAGATTCATTGATGCATTTCATGATGTAAACGGCATTGAACGAATAGAACATCCCGGACTCGGTGAAGAAGGAAAATATCACGTTGAAGGTGAAAGCGAAGCATTGCCCGACGGAACGATTTTAACGTTTGCGCTCGCAGGCAATCAGAACTCAGGAAAGACTACGCTGTTCAATCAGCTCACGGGATCTAATCAACGAATCGGAAATTTTCCAGGCGTTACTGTTGACCGCAAAGACGGAAGCATTAAGGGACATCATGATACACTCATAACGGATTTGCCGGGCATATATTCAATGTCCCCTTACAGCGGAGAAGAAAGAGTCTCACGGAATTTCATACTCAATGAGAAGCCAAAAGCAATCATCAATATTGTGGACGCTACGAACATTGAACGCAATTTATATCTCACAGTCCAGCTGCTTGAGATGCAGATTCCAACGGTTGTGGCATTAAACATGATGGATGAACTGAGCGGCAACGGAGGCACGATTGACATAAATAAAATGGAGGCAATGTTAGGTGTACCCGTTATTCCGATTTCGGCATTAAAGAATGAAGGCGTTGATGAGCTTGTCCGTCATGCAGTTCATATCGCAAAGTATCAGGAGAGACCTAAACGCTATGATTTCTGTGATGAGAATGACCACAACGGAGCAGTTCACCGGGCAATTCATGCAATCACGCATTTGATTCAGGATCACGCAGAACGTGCAGATATTCCGTTGAGATTCGCGGCGTGCAAAGTCATCGAGAATGATTCGCTTGTGCTTGAGCAATTGAGACTTGAAGAGAATGAACGCGAAATGCTTGAACATATTGTGCTTCAAATGGAAAAAGAGAGAGGCTTAGACCGTAATGCGGCAATGTCTGATATGAGATTCAATTTCATTCACAAAGTATGCTCTCAGTGTGTCGTCAAACCCAGAGTAAGCAAAGAACATTTACGTTCTCAGAAACTCGACAGAATTTTGACGGGAAAATATACGGCTATTCCTGTCTTCATCGCGGTAATGGCGGCTATATTCTGGCTCACGTTCGAGTATATCGGCGCATACTTTCAGGATATTCTCGAGGGCTTAATCGAATCATTCACGGAATCAACTGACGCATTTCTGACTTCAATGGGAGTTGATGAAGTTATTCATGGCCTCATCACAGGCGGAATACTCGCTGGAATTGGGAGCGTGTTATCGTTCCTGCCGATAATAATAACTCTCTTCTTCTTTCTGTCGATTCTTGAAGATACCGGCTACACTGCAAGGGTCGCTTTCTTCATGGATAAATTACTGCGCAAGATAGGCTTATCAGGACGGAGCATTGTTCCAATGTTAATTGGATTCGGCTGTACTGTTCCGGCTGTGATGTCAACGCGTACCCTTCCGAGTGAAAGAGACAGACGAATGACCATACTATTAACGCCCTTTATGAGCTGTACTGCAAAACTTCCTGTATACGCGTTCTTTGTTGATGCATTTTTCCCAAGCAATGAGGGCTTAATCATGACAGGCTTATACATTCTTGGAATAATATTCGGGATTCTCGTTGCATTGCTCTACAAAGAGACGCTGTTTAAGGGCGAGGCTGTACCGTTCGTAATGGAACTTCCTAATTATAGAATGCCTGCCGCAAAGAACGTTATCATGTTAATGTGGGAGAAAGCAAAAGATTTCATTCAGCGCGCATTCTCGGTTATATTCATCGCATGTATAGTGATATGGTTCCTTCAGAGTTTCGACTTGCATTTACAGTTTACATCTAATTCTCATGAAAGCATTCTCGCATACACTGCCGGATTATTATCTCCATTGTTTGCTCCTCTTGGACTCGGCGACTGGAGAATATGCACGTCATTAATCACGGGAATACTCGCAAAAGAAAGTGTAGTATCAACTCTTGAAGTTCTCTTCTCTGATTCTGTCAGCAATGTAATCACTCCTTCAGCGGCGGCTTCTCTTCTGGTCTTCAGCCTACTCTACACACCATGCATAGCGGCGGTTGCATCGATTAAGCGCGAGTTAGGCTCATCATGGGCTGTCGGTGTGGCATTATGGCAGTGCGTTATCGCGTGGATTGCGGCATATATTACGGGTATGATTATGATGATGATATGATGATACTTCAGGAGGGTGAATCTCATGAAACAGTATCACATATCATTAGACGAGAATGACAGCGCGAAATACTGCATATTACCAGGCGATCCCGGACGCTGTGAGAAAATCGCAAAGTATCTTGATGATCCTAAATTCATTGCATCAAACCGGGAATATACGACATGGGCAGGAAGCATAAGCGGCGAAAAAGTTCTTGTAACATCAACGGGCATAGGCGGACCGAGTGCGGCTATTGCAATGGAAGAATTATGTGCAATCGGAGTTGATACGTTCATTCGTGTTGGGACATGCGGAGGAATTAACATGAACGTAAAAAGCTCTGATGTCGTCATTGCGACTGCGGCAATTCGTCATGAAGGTACGAGTCTTGAATATGCTCCGATAGAATATCCGGCGGCGGCTGATTTCGAGATCGTGAGGGCACTTGTTGATTCAGCGCGTGAATTAGGCGAACGCTGGCATACGGGAATAGTTCAGTGCAAAGATTCGTTTTACGGTCAGCATAACCCAAAAAGAATGCCGGTATCATATGAGCTTCTCAACAAATGGGAGGCATGGAAGAGATTAGGAGTTCTTGCCAGTGAAATGGAATCGGCGGCTCTGTTTGTTGTCGCGGACGCATTGAATGTTCGGTGTGGAAGCGTCTTAAATGTAATCTGGAATCAGGAACGCAAAGCAGCAGGGTATAATGAGCCTGACGACTTCGACACTGACAGAGGAATACGTGTTGCAGTTCGGGCAATCTCAAAGTTAATCGGGGAGAATTAAAATTAATGCAATAAATGAACCTGATGATCGCGAAGCACGCATTTTGCCTTTTGACACTGACAGGGGAATACGTGTTGCAGTCCGGGCAATCTCAAAATTAATTGGGGGTAAATAAACACGATGAGAATAGCGGCAACATTTGACGGAGCAGATATTTTTCAGCATTTCGGGAAGACTGAACTTTTCAGGATTTATGACACGGATTCAAACGTCGTTACGAATTCCCAGACGGTGAGCACAAACGGAAAAGGACACGGAGAGCTTGCGCCGTTCCTTAAGGATTTGGGAGTTGAGGCTGTAATATGCGGCGGAGTCGGAGCAGGAATGCAGAATGCGTTAAAGGAACTCGGCATAAAAATTTACGCGGGCGTTAAGGGCAATCCTGACACAGCAGTACGCGAACTCATAGCAGGAAGGTTAGAATACGATTCAAATCCGCACTGCGATCATCACGATCATAATCACGAACACGGGAGTGAACATCATCATGGCTAACTGCAATCATGACTGTAGTAATTGTTCGTCAAACTGCGGGGAACGCACAGCACCGCCAATGATAAGCGAAAATCCGAACGTCAAGAACGTAATCGGAATCGTCAGCGGCAAGGGCGGAGTCGGAAAATCAATCGTAACATCAATGCTTGCATCTTCAATGAGACGGGCAAATCATACGGCGGCAATTCTTGATGCAGACATCACCGGGCCTTCAATCCCGAAAATGTTCGGAATACACGGACAAGTCATGTCTGACGGGAAATTCATTCAGCCTGCAGTTACACGCAACGGAATCAGATTAATCTCGATGAATTTATGCCTCGCAAACGAAGGTGAGCCGGTAGTCTGGAGAGGTCCTGTAATTGCCGGAGTCGTCAAACAGTTCTGGGAAGAAGTTGACTGGGGCATGACCGATTACATGTTCGTTGACATGCCTCCCGGAACCGGTGATGTGCCTTTGACTGTCTTTCAGTCATTGCCGGTCAAAGGAATCATAATCGTAACAACGCCGCAGGAACTCGTCAGCATGATCGTACATAAGGCTGTGAGAATGGCGGAAATGATGAGTATTCCAGTTCTCGGTCTGATTCAGAACATGGCCTATTTCGAGTGTGATTCATGCGGAAAAAAGCATTATATTTTCGGGAATGCAGGCATAAAGGACACGGCTGAATCTTTCAGGATAAAAGCGTGTGCAGAGATTCCGATTGTGCCTAAAATCGCTGAACTCTGAGACAAGGGATTAATCGATGAATTTGATTCGTATCCTTATCTTGCAGGCATAATAGACTCGATTACACATAACGCGTAAGCATATCATTCATACTTCGGAGAATATGTTCACGCATTGCCATAGCAGAAGAATTTTCATCACGGGCTTTGAGACATGAGAAAATATTTTCGTGTTCGGCCTGTGATTTTTCTGCGTATTCGCTTTTAGTTGTTCTGACTCCCATTGATAGACCGTTCCATAATTCACTGAGCATGTTTACCAGTCTTGAATTCCCTGACGCAAGCCAGATATTATAGTGAAATGACTGATTCAAATCTGAATAGCTATCTTCATCATGACTGACGAGATTATCTACACAGCGTTCAATTTCGGATAAGTCTGCGTTCTTCTCACATACGAGTCTGCATGCTTCAGCCTCAAGTGCCGCGCGGATCTCATAATGTTCACGGATATTCTTAGCCGTCATGCCGAGAACAACTGCTCCTCTGTTCTGTGCAACCTCAATCAGACCATCACGGGCTAATATCTGGAATGCCTCGCGTACGGGCGTAACTGAAATTCCAAGTGCCTTAGCTGTCGTTTCAAGCACAAGAACTTCACC
>JAFPWQ010000290.1 GCA_017394925.1 Synergistaceae bacterium | reverse complement strand
CGTTCCTTGAGTTTTTCTGATTGAGTATCAGCAAATGCAGGACTGAATGACGATAGAATTATCCCTGCAATGTTAATCAATGCAATATACTTCAAATTCAATTTCATTCTTAATTTTCTCCTTTCTGAATTTAACGGCTCTCTTCTTCGAGTCGGAGATATTCTTTACTGTTGATGATATTCTGAGTCTTCTGCGCATGATCAAAAGGTATGGCCATGTCATGAGCGCGTGCTAATGGGTCAGCACCAGAATCGAGCAATACGCCAATCACTTTGGGATCAGATGTGTATCTTGCCGCCCAGAATAATGCAGTCCATCCGCGTTTGTCTGCTAAATCTTCTGCTCCTGAGTCGATAAGAGCCTTCACGACTTCTGCGTTATTCGTTCTTGCCGCGTGCATTAAAGCCGTTACCCTGTTATTGTCTCTTGCATTAACATTTGCGCCGCCTTCAGTGAGTGCGATTATGATTTCGTGATTATGATTGAATTTTGCGGCGTGCATAAGGGCAGTCATCCCGTCCTTGTCTTTTGCTTCAGTGTCGGCACCTGCGAGAATGAGAACTGCAATGACATCGGTGTCTGAATTTTTTTCTGCGGCAGTCATTAATGCTGAAACGTCATAAAAATCTTTTGCGTTTACGTCTGCATTTCTGCTTTCAATTGCCTCAGCGATTACGCCTGCGTTCGAGTTTGCACATAACATAAGAAATTCTTTGTCCGTGATTTGCGCTTTTACTTCTGGTTTTACTTCGGGCTGTATTTCTGGTTCTGGTTTTGGTTCTGGTTTTGATTCTGGTTCGGGTTCAGGCTTTGGCTCTGGGGCGGGTTTTGGTTCAGGGTCTGAGTTCTTAGGGTCTGAAATTGATTCCCATACTGAATGAGTATCTTGCGTTTGCTGTGTCTGACCGTGAACTTCATTTTGCTGGTCTGCTTCATTATCCTTAGTGCCTGATAATGATTCCCATACTGAAGATGTCTCTTGTGAATCAATATCTTGTGTCTGCAATTGTAATTCTGATTCAGATTTTGCTTCTGATTTAGTTTCAGATTCAGATGTCTTCATCGGCTCAGATGCTTCTTTTCCTATGGGCTTAGTCTCATCGAGAGAGTCCCACAGCGAAGAAGATTCGTAATCGTCAGCATCAAAACGAATCACAGTCTCAGCTCCTGCAGCAGAGAATACAAACAGCGAGGAGATAAGAATAAACGTTACAATAAGAGAAAGAATGCGTCTCATCATTAAGAGAATACCTCCGTGAAAAAAAATTATGAGTTTAAATTTAAATATGGATACAGGCTATAATACCATAAAGAGAAATCAAAATAACGGAGGGGATATTCTTATGGGAATGAGAGGTATACACACATCAATTAATGACATACGCCGTGCAATATTCACTGAGGTAGCGAGACTCTCATACAATTACAAAGAGGGCGATTTATCCGAGATGGAATTAATTCCGTACCGAATAATACCCGGAGAAGTTTCGCATTACCGGGACAGTGTATTTCTTGAGCGTGCAATCATCAAGGAACGAATGCGTCTTGCAATGGGGCTTACTTTGCGCAAGGCGTCAGAACATGCGCCTGTTTCAACTGGAGCTGAAGAATGCGTGCACCCGGAAAAATATTATCAGCCTCCGTTAATCAACATAATCAAGTTTGCGTGTCATTCATGCCCTGACAACAAAGTAGTCGTAACTAATCAATGTCAGGGATGTTTAGCGCGTCCATGTTCGCAGGTCTGTCCGAAGGATGCGATTCGATTTGAACATGGCCAGGCACATATAGACGAGTCTAAATGCATAAAGTGCGGCCGCTGCATGTCGGTGTGTCAGTACGGAGCGATTCTCAGAATGGAAAGACCATGTGCGAAGGCGTGCGGAATGAAGGCAATACGAAGCGACGAATACGGACGAGCGGACATAGATCAGGATAAATGCGTCTCATGCGGAATGTGTTTAGCGAATTGTCCGTTCGGTGCGATTGCAGACAAGGCGCAGATATTCCAGTGCATTCAGGCCTTGAAGAGTGAGACACCCGTATATGCGGCAATAGCTCCTGCAGTGGGCGGTCAGTTCGGGAAGAATATAACGCCTGGCAAATTGCGCGCGGCATTCAAGGCATTGGGCTTTGCAGATGTAGTTGAAGTTGCAATCGGTGCGGATTTATGTACATTACAGGAGGCCGAAGATTTTCTCAAAGAAGTTCCCGACAAGCTGCCCTTCATGGGTACGTCATGCTGTCCGGCGTGGAGCGTAATGGCCAAAAAAGAATTTCCCAAATATGCGGAGTGTATCAGCATGGCATTAACTCCTATGGTCTTAACGGGGCGTTTACTCAAGAAGGAACACCCTGAATGCAAAGTTGCGTTTATTGGACCGTGTGCGGCAAAAAAACTTGAGGCAAGCAGACGAACAATCAGAAGTGATATTGATTTTGTCTTAACGTTTGAAGAAGTGCTCGGAATGTTCGAGGCAAAAGAAATAGATTTTGCGAAGATTGAAGAGCTTCCAGTTCCGAATTCAGCCAGTGCAGACGGACGCGGCTTTGCAGTCTCAGGAGGAGTAGCATCGGCTGTGGTGAACTGCATAAAACATAATCATCCTGACATGGACGTAAAAGTTGAACATGCAGAAGGACTTGATGAATGCAGAAAGATGCTCAGACTTGCGATTGCAGGAAAGTACAACGGCTATTTACTTGAGGGCATGGCCTGTCCCGGAGGCTGTGTAGGAGGAGCAGGTACGGTGAGCTTAATCACACAGGCAGCAGGAGAAGTAGCGAGATTCAAAAAGACATCAGAGAGGGAACATGCGTACGAGAGTGAATACGAGACAATACTGCCTGAACTTGAAGAATGACGCATGATATAATACACAGACAATTCAATTCAAAAATTCAAAGGGGGACAAGAACAATGGCGAACAAATACGCAGGAACGCAGACCGAGAAAAATTTACAGGCGGCTTTTGCAGGAGAGTCGCAGGCGCGCAACAAGTACACATATTTTGCATCAGTCGCAAAGAAAGAAGGCTATGAACAGATAGCGGCAATCTTCCTTCATACGGCAGACAATGAGAAAGAACACGCAAAGATGTGGTTCAAGGAGCTTGACGGAATCGGCGACACAGCAGCGAATCTCGGAGCAGCAGCTGACGGTGAAAATTACGAGTGGACAGACATGTACGAGGGCTTCGCTAAGACAGCAGAGGCAGAAGGCTTCAAGGCACTCGCGGCGAAATTCAGAATGGTGGCGGCAATCGAGAAACATCACGAAGAGAGATACCGCGCATTACTGAAGAACGTTGAAGCACAAGAAGTATTTGCGCACAGTGAGGTCAAAGTGTGGGAATGCAGGAACTGCGGACATATCGTTGTCGGAACTAAGGCACCTGAGATTTGTCCTGTATGCGCACATCCGAAGGCGTATTTTGAGATTCACGCAGAGAACTATTAAGCGTTAGTATTTAAGCATTGAATGAAAATCATTTCCCCTTGTCTGAAATACGGCAGGGGGATTTATATTAATTTATATTACGGAGGGATTAATTATGACACTGAAAGAAGAAGCATACGCATTGATTGAAAAATTGCCAGATAAAGTTATGGGTGATGTCCTAAAGGGAATCAAAAAGACAGCAGATGACCCAAAGACATGGGAGACTCCCGAACAGGAACAGGCCAGACTTGCAAGAGAACGCGAAGAAAGTATGCAGGCATTCCGTGAGCTTCAGGAAATGATAAGAACGAGACCGCTCCGAATTCCTGAAAACTACGAGGAAGTTTACGCGGACGCAATGGCGGAAAAATACGGACTGGTGAAATAATGATGAAGATACTCGCAGACACGAACGTAATCATAAATTATCTTACACATCGTGAGGATAAGTACAGAGAGTCATCGATTCTGACTATGGAACTTTGCGCAGACAAGAAACTTGAAGGATATGCAGCGTTTCATTCACTGTCCATAATTTGGTACACGTCAGAGAAAATGAAAGAACCAGAAGCGACACGCAGAGAATGGCTAGGCCGTGTATGCAAGATACTTAAAACCGCAAGTGCAAAACATGATGCAGTTGTTGAGGCAGTCCATAACGTAGAGTTCAGAGACTTTGAAGACAATTTGCAGGATATTTGCGCACAAAGCGTGAATGCAGAAAATACCCCGGCATAACGTCAGGGGATAAATTTATTCTGACGTAATAAGGCACTCTCCATTGCCTTCAATCATGAATTCATTCTCACAGTCCGAAGGCACAAATACATTCCTGCCCTTTTGAATCTCATAATGAACATTACCGCAAGTGAAATTAATCATGCCGTCAATGCATAAAATGAATCTGAATCCGTTATTATTTGTCCTGCATGAATACGGAGCTTTTATTCTTTCAACGCAGAACTCTACACACTTCATAATAATATTTTCTGATTTTCTAGGTGCAGAATAATTCACAGGCTCAAGATTCGCAACATCAAGAGCTTTGGCTATGTGCAATTCTCTGGGCTTGCCGTCCGCACCTAATCTCCCATAGTCATAAACCCTGTATGTGATGTTCGAATTCTCCTGAATCTCAGCAAGAGTTACTCCCGAACCTATCGCATGAAGAGTTCCTGAAGGAATGAAAAATGTATCGCCGTCATTAACGTATATTTTGTTCAGTATGTCAGTCAGTGAATGATTCATGATTGCATCTTCAAGTTCTGAACGCGTTATTTTGTGCTTAAGCCCAAGATATATATACGCTCCTTCTTCGTGATTCAGAATGTACCATGATTCTACTTTGCCTTTGCTATGCTCATGAATCATTGCGTACTCGTCATTCGGGTGAACCTGAATCGATAAGGGCAATTGCGAGTCTATCAGCTTGAACATTAACGGGAATGTATCATCAGGCTTGAATTCAGGCGAAACAATTTCAGGATATTTCTTTACGGCCTCAGAGAGTGTCAAATTCTTACATGACCCGTCAAGAATGATATTATCTCCGTCCTTGTGCGATGCTAGTTCCCAGCTCTCAGCTAAAATTTCTGTTTCTGAATCTTTTCCCCATGAATGAATTAAATTCTTTCCGCCCCAAAGATAATTTTTATACACAGGCTTTAATCTGAACGGAAGCATATTAGAGCGTCATCCTCTCATGACTGATATAAACTCTCGGAACTCTCACTGAAGGATCGCAGACGATTTCATGAATTATTGTTCCAGAATTCTTAGCGGCAAGCGGCACAAGCTCACCGTCAAATACTGTCGCAATATCTCCGGCCTTCACGCCTTCAATGTCAGTAACATCTATCATAGTCATATCCATACAGATACGGCCTAAGACAGGACATTTGACATCATGAATTTTCACGCAGAAATTATTCGAGAGTAAACGCGGCAGTCCGTCAGCATATCCGATTGGCAGCACAGCAACTTTTGAATCACGTCTGAGTGTATGAGTACGTCCGTAGCTGATAGTTGTGCCTTTTGGGAGATTACGCACAGCCGTTATTCTGCTCTTAACGCTCATCACAGGGTGCAAATCAAGATTGCTGCCTTCGTTGCCTTTTACAGTGTCAGCATAGCCGTAAAGCACGAGTCCGAAGCGTCCCATGTTCAGATGTGCCTCAGGGTAATTGAGAACTCCTACACTTGCCGCCGCATGTGAAAGTGTGAAATCGATTCCGAGTTCATGCATGTGTGCCTGCGCGTCAAGAAAGCGTTTTAATTGTGCATGTGTGAATTCAGGATCATCATCAGCGATTGCGAAGTGTGTGAATAATCCTTCGGGATAAAGTCCCGGCAGCCTGCATAATTTCAGAATTTCATTTGCAGTTCTGGCTTTGAGTTCAGGATTCGATTCGGGCCAGTAAAAACCCGTTCTGCTCATGCCTGTATCAATCTTCACATGAATATTTATCTTCTTATTCACGCTCACAGCATAATCCGATAATGCTTTTCCGTTCTCATAATCTCCGACTGCCTGAGTTATATTATATTCGCACATTAACGCGGCCATGTTAGTATCAGCCTGACCGAGACATAATACAGGCAGGGTGATTCCGTTTTTCCTGAGTTCAATTCCTTCTGTTACTGAGGCTACTGCAAGATAATCCGCGCCGCATTCCTGAAGTTTTTTCGCACACTTTATGCTTCCGTGTCCGTAGGCGTTGGCTTTGACGACACCGAGAAATTTTGCTTTG
>JAFPWQ010000289.1 GCA_017394925.1 Synergistaceae bacterium | reverse complement strand
CGTGTACAGAAAGATAATAGCCTTCAGGAAAGCAGCAGGATATACATGCATAATAGCGAACACGGCAGACGAATCAGAATAGGAACGGCAGAGGTGGATTCACTTTGGATTTAACGAGTCTCATAGGATTTCTTGCAACATGGATATTAGTTATTGCATCAATGGCATCGGGCGGCAATATAGGAGCATATATTGATGTCCCTTCACTGATGATTACGGTCGGAGGTGCAATAGGAGCAACGATAATTTCAAATCCCGGCGACAGATTGAAAGCTATGGCAGGATGCATGAAGAATGTATTTTTATTCAAAGAGCCTGATCTTGTCGGCATGGTTCAGATGATAGTGAGCTTTGCAGAGAAGGCAAGACGTGAAGGTTTGCTTTCACTTGAAGCTGACGTTGCAGAAGTTGAAAGTGATTTTATGCGCAAGGCCATTCAGCTTGTAGTTGACGGCACAGACCCCGAACTTGTACGTGCGATTCTTGATACAGAAATCGGAAATTTTGAGGACAGGCACAGTGCGAACAAGGCAGTCTTCGATAACTTGACGGAATTTGCTCCTTCATTCGGAATGATAGGTACGTTAATCGGATTAATCGCGATGTTAGGAAATTTGCAGGACGTTAACGCACTTGGTCCAGGAATGGCGGTTGCATTAATCACTACGATGTACGGCTCAATGATGGCGAATATGTTCGGTTCACCTGTAAGCAAAAAACTTGCGGCACGTTCAGCGCAGGAAGTCAAAGCAATGGAACTCATGGTCGAAGGTGTACTTGCGATTCAGGCAGGCGAGAACCCGCGAACAGTTGAAGAAAAGCTGAAGGTATATCTGCCGCCGAAGTTAAGAGAAGCATTCAATCAGGAAGAAGGTTAAACATGGCACGTCAGAAGAAACCCGAAGAGCCCGGATTATCTGCACCGTTTTACATGGGCACATACGGAGACATGGTTACACTCATACTATGCTTCTTTATATTACTTTTTGCAATGTCATCAATAGACTCTCAGAAATTCCAGAAGGCTCTGCTTTCACTCAGGGGATCTCTGGGAGTGCTTAAAGGCGGAGTAACGACAGAAGAGTCGCAGGATCCGAATAAGAGCGGCGAAATGGGAACGAGTCCGGGAGCAAGTGAACGTGTTGAACTCGACACAAGACACGTAGCATATACATTGAATTCGTTTCTTCGTTCTGAGAATCTTACGCGTGATATTCAGGTCTCAATCAATCAGAGAGGAGTCGCCGTATCAATCAGCGATCAGTTTTTATTTTTGCCCGGACGCGCAGACTTACGCCCCGAAGGACAGCGTGCACTCTATAAGATTTCTGAGCTTGTGAGAGACCGTGTACCTGCCGTAGCAATTGAAGGGCATACGGACTCGGGAATACTCAACGGGGGAATATACCGCGATAACTGGGGGTTAAGTGCAATGAGGGCGGCCGCAGTTGCATCATACATGGAACATGCCGGACGTTTTGAGGCGAATAAACTTCAGGCTGTCGGTTACAGTTCATCACAGCCAATTGTGCCGAATGATTCACCTGAACACAGAGCATTGAACCGAAGAGTCGAAATTGTATTCCTGTCGCAGTATCCTAAACGTTAAAGGAGGAAAATTAACGATGAAATTTACAGCATGTTATACGAAACTGGAGCATGGATATATGGGAAAACTTTTAGAATGGCCGACGGTAATAACAGAAGGAGATGATCTTGAAGACTGCCGCGATTTATTAGTAGAAGCTGCGACCGAGATGGCAGAGCTTTACAAAGATGAAGGTATGAATATCCCGTATCCTTCCATTGTTGTTGAGACTGTCAATATTCCCGTTAAAGAAGAGGCAATGCTCGTAAATGTCGGTTAAACGCAGAGATGTTATAAGGCATTTTGAAAGATACGGTTTCTTTCTCAAGCGTGAAGGAAGAAGACACAGCTTTTACGTCAATGGAAATGGAATAGGCGTTGCTATAAAACGTCATAACACTTTCACCAGAATTGCCGCTAACGAATTATGCAAAGAAGCAAAAATACCGCCGATATTTTAGATTCTCACTCATGGAGGACAGATAAATATAAATGAAACGCATATTAATTTTCGCAATTGTAGGACTAGTTATGTTCGGTGCAGGCTTCGGCGGAGGGTTAATACTTGGCCGCACAATGGCACCTAAGGACGAGAACGAGATCGGACAGGGAAAAGTGATTCAGAATCCCGGCCCAATCGTACAGATCGGACAGTTCACGAGCAATCTTGCAGGTCCGGGAAGACACGTATTAGACTGTGCGCTCTCACTTGAACTTGTCGAGAAAGAAGGAGCTTCGGCATTGATTCAGACTCCCGGATGGATGACTAAGATTCGCAGTGAGATATTCATGCTCATGAAGGACAGAGTATATGACGATCTGACCAGCGCAGAAGGTACGTTGCAACTTGCAGGGGACATTAAGCGTTCGTTGAACAGAATGCTTCCTGATGTCGGAGGAGAAGCACCCATAGTGAATGTGCTGTTTGAGAATATCATTCTTCAGTAAGGAATCGCGCAATGCCTGACGTATTATCACAAGATGCTATAGATGCCCTTATGAAATCAATCTCTAGCGGGGCAAATATAGACGAGATAGCCGCAAAAGCTGACGAGAACGCAAAGCTCAAAATATACGACTTCAAGCGTCCTGACAAATTCAGCAAGGATCAGTTAAGGGCGATTCAGATGATTCACGAGTCATTCGCACGCCAGATGACTACGGTATTGTCGACTCTGATACGTTCAATTGTGTCAGCTGAAGTTGCTTCGGTTGAGCAATTAGCATATGAAGAGTTCGTGAACTACATGGTACAGCCTACAGTAATCGGCATGATTGAGATGCACCCGTTCGAGGGAAGTATGCTGATTGAGATTAACCCTTAGTTAGTCTTCACGATAATAGACCGTATGCTCGGCGGAAAAGGAACATTTAACGGCAATATACGCGAGCTTACCGACATTGAGAAGACCGTTATAGAACGCGTAATCATGAGAATACTTGAGCTTCTTGAAGACAGCTGGAGCACGGTTGTAGATGTCAGATTCAGATTCGAATCAATGGAAAGCAATCCGTTCTTTGTTCAGATATGTTCACCCAGCGATATGGTTCTCGTGGTCATCATGAAAGTTAGAGTCTCTGATGTCGAAGGCATGGTGAGTTTATGCTTTCCTTATTTCCTCATGGAACCTATCATGGACAGATTATCATCTCAGCAATGGTTCGCCTCAACGAGTCATAAGGCCGATGATGAGATTCGTACATGGCTCAACAATTCCGTTATGCAGGTTACAATGCCAATGGCTATGGAACTCGGTCATACTGTGTTGTCGCTTTCGGATGTCTATGCGCTTCAGGTAGGAGACGTGATAAAACTTGATGAGCTTAAAGATTCGCATATTGATGTCCGTGTGGGCAATCAGATTAGATTCAAGGCGAGACCGGGAACGCTTAACGGACACATGGCCGTAGAACTCACGAAAGTATTAACGCAGGATATGCCGCAGATACAGATTAATGAGAAAGCTAACGAGAAAGGAGAGAAGAAATAATGCCTGATGATTTATTAAGCCCCGATGAAATTAACGCTCTCTTGTCCGGCGGAGGAGGAGATTTCGGTGATGCCGATGAAATTTCTGCATCTGACTCTGAACAGTTAGCGAAAATTTCAGATACGTTTGCTAATTCCGAGAACAGCGTAATCAACATGCTTGCAGGAAAAAACGTTACGACCAGTATAGGCAATACAGAGACATTAACGCAGGAAGATTTCACAGCAAAATTTTCGGAATTGCCGTTTATATTCTCAAGCACATTCGGAGGTTTTGACGATAAGCCCATATCCCTCGTAGTAGATCAGAGAGGAGCATTAACGCTTGCAGATTTAATGATGGGCGGAGGAGGCGCGGAACTTCCTGAACCCAGCGATTTATACTGGAACGCAGCACAGGAAGGTTTGAGTCAGGTAGTCGGCTCTGCATTCACGAGTTTAGCATCTTTGCTTGGCGGAAGAAGATTAATGCCTGAGAACACGACATCAGCATTGGCCGAAGACAACTGGATAGCAATTGCCGTTGAACCTGCAGACAAAAAATTATGGGTCAGTCCCGTGAATGTAACTATAGACGGACTGAAGCCATTTAATATATGGACATGCTTAACTCTCGATACTGCACTTGATATTGCCGGAGCTATGCGTGATACACTTGAGGGGAAGCCTGCACCATCTCAGGCACCAGCGAATAACCCCATTGGAGGAGG
>JAFPWQ010000288.1 GCA_017394925.1 Synergistaceae bacterium | reverse complement strand
GTTTTACTTATCTATCTTGTTGTCCTACAGGTGCGTGTCAAGTCCTGTTACATCAGTGAAGATTTCCTGCAGCATGTCCCAGTACACTTCATCAAGACTGTAAATGTCTTTTTCCTTCGGGGCAATAAAATCTCCGCGTTTCTGGTCGAACCTCATCGGAGAATACTTATAGAAACGCACTGAGTATGTATCAGTCCCAAAGTCTAATGTTATCTTCAGACGATGCGCTCCGCTTTTATTTCTGGACAACGTCATCAACAGGCTGTCTTCTGTCCCGACAAAATCCTTAGAGCCGGTCATCGCTATAAATCTTCGTCCACCAAGCTGCATTAATATTGTCGCGGCTACTTCTAATTCTATTTCTTTTCTCATGGCTTTTTCTCCTTACTCCAATAATGGGAGGCCGGTTGAAGCCTCCCATTTTGTTATTCACCTTACAGCTAATCCTCGTACGTAGCTGCCTGCATTTCTGCCTTGTCTAAAAGCATACGCACGTTCTCTAATGCTCTTGCTTCCGCCACTCTCGTTTTTTCTTCGTCTTCGTCCGTCTCAAGATATTCATGTGCCTCATCGGCTAGCTCTTCAAGCTCTGAGACAAAATCCTCTGATATTCCTTCATGACCAAGATAACCAAGCAGAAGCTGTATCTTCTTGTACGGATTTTCGCCATCCCCGATAAATTCAAGGCAGCTCTTACACATTCTCGCGTGTCTGATAAGAAAATCAAAACTCCTTATCATTGATTCAAGACCCTTCACGTCATTACCGTAGAATATCGTCTCTATCAATTCAGCCGCTCTGCAGATTACAGCCTGTACATCTTCACTCACTGCTGATACATCATAATTCTTCATTTTCGTTTGCTCCTTTTATGCTCAGGGGAAGTCCTGATTTTGAACCTCCCCGTCTATGCTCTCTAATAGTCGAAATCTATTACTTCAATTTCAACGCCCTGTGCCATTAGTTTTTCGTCCCAACGGCGCGACTCTTCCAACGCATCGCATAACTCCTTCAATTGTTCATTGGTCAGATGAAAATTATCCATGAGACTGTCATAATGCGATTTACCGCGTCTGTGCCCAACATATTCCGTGTATGTCATCATCGCTTCAGCTCCGCACTTGAACGAAACATCAGCGAACGGTACATTGCTGCTTCACGAAGGTCTATCAGTTCATACTCCAAATCCTGAAGTCCCTGCAGCTTTTCGTCTTCACATTCAAGCGTGCTGATTAACTCGCCGTATTTCTCGCATATCCGTCTCAACGTCTGGTATATCTCGTTGAAACCCTGATACGCTACTGCTCCTGCTGTCTTCCTGGTTACTCCTGTCATAACTCTTTACCTCCATTAAATTCGTGTTAGAATGAAGGCCGGAGAATTTTGCTGAATTCCCCGACCAACGGTTTCTTACTTCAGCGTAAAGCGACTGGCTTCGGACGATACCTGATACTCTTTGTACAGGTCTTCATGATTGGCTCTGAAGCCTCTCGTATCAAACCTGCTCACCGTGTACTTCGTCCATTTCGCTTGATGAATTCCTACTCGAATCTCATCCACTCCGCGCGATAGCATTTCTGCTTTCAATTCATCTATCAACGCAGCTTCTTGCGCTTCAAGACTTTCTCGTTCTGCTCGGATTAACTTCAACTGCTCGAATTTGCTTAACATCTCTAACGATGTCATGGGGCAACTTCCCTTTCTTTTTGAATTTCACTTCTTGCGCCGTCTGGGTTTTCCCCTTTCGACACTGCATGTGATACCCCGAATTCGGATTTTTTAAATCGGTAATAATGCTAAAAACGGATTTTTATTTTCGGGTATAATAATAAAAAATAAATAAGGAGGGATTTTTATGGCTAAATCTAACTCTTATGAAAATAAACCACTCGCTAGTATCAGAAAAACCGCAGGCCTCTCCAGAAATGCCGCTGCTGTTTACTTAGGCATTGGGCTTACCACACTGACAAGATACGAAAACGGGGATAACGATGTGCCTTTTGGTATAGGCGAAAAAATGGCGGTACTCTATAAAACTCTCTTTGAGAACATTAGAAACGCTATACGCGAAACAAAAGAGATTGTAGCTGGCAATAAGGAGCATAAAGCCTCATGACTAGTTCGGATATTCAGTTTCTCATGTTAGCCTTCGAGGCTTTTTCTTCTGCATTCATCGCCAAACATCTGAGTGTAAGAAAAAGTTAGAACTGAGATACGAATAGTGAAAATATGACAAAACTCGACAAAGCTAAAGAAAGACTCAGAACCGTTCCAAAAGATTACACTTACTCCGAAGCTAAATATCTGCTCGGTCAGCTCGGCTTTCTGGAAATCAATAAGGGTAAAACTTCAGGCTCAAGAGTCAAATTCTTCAGGCCTTCGGACAACGAATTTATATTAATGCATAAACCTCATCCAAAGGATATTATGGTTATTCAGTCTGTCCGGGACTTAGCTAATTTTCTCAGGGAACTTGGTGATTTGTAGTATGGATAATATTCTTGAGTATAAGGGCTATCATTCTCACATCGAAATCGGCTTTGATGACCACATCTTTTACGGCAAAATTGAAGGTATCAGAGATTTCGTAAACTTCATGTGCGATATTAATGAGGGCGTTTCCGGCATTATCCGAGAATTTCATTCCGCTGTCGATGATTATATTGATTCATGTCAAGAAATCGGAAAAGTACCAGACTTTGAAGAAAACAAAGTTGCTGAACTCGCATGATTCACTAAAGGAGGCCGAACTCTCATGACTAGTATAACTATTAGTGTCGACGACGAACTGAATCAAAGTCTCGAAAGCTGGAGCAAAAAGTCAAATCTGCCGCCGGAATTCCTCGCTCTCGATTTGCTACGTGAATATTTTGATGACTGCGATGATGCAGACAGATTAGAGGCTCTCATTCGTTCGGGGAATATGAATACTATTCCGGCTCACATGATTCATAAGGAGCTTGATAATCTTGTCGCTCTGGGAAGTTAAATATTCCTCGTACGCTCAAAAGCAACTCGATAAACTTGATAACTCTGTCAGGAAGTTAATCGAAAACTTCATCAACCGTCTGGCAAGTTATCCCAGTCCGCGCTCTGTTGGTAAAGCTCTACATGGAAATTTCGCGTACGTCAAAAGCAAGGAGTGTGAAATATCATGATAAACAATGAGACCGTTGTTTCGGAGTTCGTTCCTAAAGAACTCTTCGATATTCACATTCAGAATATCAGAGATAAAGCTGCTTCTGATGAAAAATTCACCGACGCTCGATTTCAGGCCCTCGAAAAATTACTCGATGAACGTTTCAACAGACTTCAGGCCGTCGTTGAGAAAAATCTCGCCGAACATAAAGCAGTTGCCGCTAAAACTGATGCAGAAATTTCAAATATTCGCGCTGATGTTAAAACTCTCAACGAACGAATCGAACATGCTATCGATACTCTTTCAATAGCTATCAGCAACAATAACCAGAGGCTTGATGACCTTAGAGACGAAATCGCAAAGAAACAATCTTTCTCCTTCGCAAAATGGGGCATCTATACTGCTCTGTTCATCGGGGCTGTCCAGGTCTTTATCTCTGTCATTCTGCACTTCTGGTTCTAAATGGGAAGGAATGATAATCATAACTAGTGCAGATAATCAGCAATACATCACCGTCGAACTATTCAACGCTAGAATGGAACGACTCGAAGCTATCATCGAACGCAATATTGCTGTCTATCGTGCCGATATTGCTGAACTTAAGGCTTTCGTTGAAAAAATAATGCTGAACTTAAAACTGAAATCTCAGGAGTTCGTTCGGAGCTTAAATCTGAAATCGCAAGTGTCCGTTCGAAGCTTAAAGCTGAGATTGCAGATGTTCGCTCCGAAGTCAGTATTCAATCTACTCGAATCGATAACCTCGTTCACTGGAATTATTGGTTCATCGCTCTCTTCGCCGCTTTCTTCCTCATGCCTTCCGTTATCGAAGGTGTTCGCTCTACCTTCAAAGCTATCTCCGACGGTCTGACTGCTCTCTTCAAACGTAAATAAACTTTATTCTCTGGGGGGATTATTTCCCCCCTCAATACTTATCTTTAGTGCTTTCCTTACACTTTTATGATACACTTTCACTATCCCTGATTTTTTCCTTACTCTTAACTCTCGAAAGGTGTTGATACTTCTGGATAATCTTTCTCTTTTAGACTTAACTCTCGACGGACTTCCTCCTACTGTCAATCATCTTTACCATTCTCATGGGCATGTCAGGTTTAAATCCCCTGAAGGTAAGCATTACCAGAACATAGTAAGTAATAATATTCGCTCCGTATGGAATAATAAACCTCCGTATACTTCACCTGTCGAATTCAGAATTTCTTTCTTCACTAATGACAATAAACGATGGGACATCGACAACAGAGTTAAAGCACTGCAGGATTGTCTCTCTTTAGCTGGCGTTATTCGTGATGATTCGCAAATTCATATTCTCCATGTCGAACGTATTCACTCTGATTCTAAATGTACACATATATCCCTGCTCAAATGCTCTAAGGAGGCTCTCTCTTCATGAACTTTATTGAACGCTGCCTTTATGACTTCAACGATAATATCGACAAAATTCATAACCTCTCCTTCATGCTCCATAATTTGCTCTCCGTTCAGGCTCAGGGCTATAACGTTCACATCTATAATTCTGAGAATGACCCCGTTACTGATGTCATCATCAGAAAAGAACGTATCGAAAATCATATTAAACGTATCAAAATGAAAATTATTCCTGTCAAAAATCTTGACGACTCTTTATCCGTTCATGAAATCAGAACTCACCAGATGAAAGATATTCTTCACAAAAAGTACTGGCTCCATAAATCCATTGATGATATTCTCTCGGAAATCGGTATCTCTAAGTCCACTCTCAAACGTAGAAACAGAGAACTACTTCAACGCGCTAAAGATTTCTTTCATGACTTTCATCATGACTATAAAGACAATTGACAAAAAGAAAAATTCACTTCAATCAATATCTTTCATTGAGCTGTTCTGAGCTTATTGTCAAAAAGTACGTTTTTTGACAATTACGCTCTTTTACTCATCATGGGAGGGTGGTGTTGATTTTACTATCCATACTGCTATTTGATTCAGCTCGGATTTCTCTCTATACCCCCCTATACTTTTCTCGCTATCCCCTGAACGCAAGTTCTGATTCTTCGCTTCGCGCTTTTCTCTTTCATCGGATATTTTTCCATTTTGCTCCGCTTTTTGCTTTCGTCGCTTTTTTTCTCTACTCCCCCCGTACTTTTTTCTCATTATGCTCTCTTGACTCGTTCGGTTCTTTCTTCATGCGCAAATTATATTCTCATGTCCTCAGCTCAAAAATTTTACTCAATTTATGCAGATTTTCTATTTTTGCACCGCGCTTGCTTGATACACGATTTTCTCTCTACCTCCCGTAGAATTTCTGCAGACACATCAACATCACTTCACTAACGATATGATTATCTGTATTATTCCTATTACTATTGGAGCTACAATTCCTATCTTCGTGATTGTATCTATGTGTTTGCTCTCAAGTCTGCTTATTCGTTCGTCTAGGCTGTCATATGCCATATTCAGCAATTCTTCAAGTTCAGCTATTCGTGATTCGTTATCCATAAATTAACCTCCGAAGAATTAAACCGATAATTGTTCCGCCAACATAACCGAACATTATCCTGATAAACATTGTTCGTAATGCCTTACTGAAGTTGTCTTCATTCTCAAGCTCTGACTTGCGAGATTCGATTTTCTCTCGTATCCTCATTTTTAACTCTTCCTTTCAGGACCAGGCTTTCTCCTCACATATTCTTCTACTGCCTTGCGAGGTATTAGCCAATAATGCCCAATTCGTATCGTACCTGGAAAATTTCCTACTTTACAATGATAGCTCATTGTTGGTCTTGATACATCTAATATCTTGGCGGCTGTTACTGCATCTATATATTCATCTGTATCAATAATCATTTCTTCACCTCATTTTGTATTATTATAATATTCTATATTTATTTTAATAATAGGTAATTATATTGAATACTATTATTCTAATAAGTGTATAATATTATACTGTTATTAGAATAACTTAAAAGCAAAGTGGTTTTGCATTTGAAGAAAGAAACAGCAAAAGTTTTTGAACAAATTGAAAAGGCGCAAGCTGTTACATCTGTTTTCGCAATCATCAAAGACGGCAATTTATGCGGAAGACTGGTTACACGGAATAACGCAAAGACAGGTAGGACTCACGTGGCACTCGTCATTTACCCCTTCGTTACAAACGGAAGAGATGAAATTGCAAGCTATGAATGCGTTACAGGCTGGGGATTTAACCGTCAGGATTTCGACATTCATTACGTTCTGCGGAAAATCAAAGATGAGTTAAAAAATTCTTTGGGCATTGATTTAACTGGCAATCCTATGCTCACAGACCACTGGATTCAGGATTTCAACCGCGCTGGATTCCAAGTTATTCAAGCTCTATAAGGAGGTGAGAAACATGAAAGAGAAAATTAACATCAAAGAATGCGCCGCTGATTTTTCCAGGTGTACGAGCATCATCTTAAATGCAACTTTTAATACTATAGATGTCGTAACAAACGGAGAAAAAGACAATCCAACAGATGAAAATCTCAGAATTGCAAGTGATTTTTTTGAACACTTGAATGATTTCGTCTGTTACATGGAAATCTACAGAGACGAATTGAAAAAATTCTGCGATATGCATCACGATGACATAAGACGGTTACAGTTTGAACGTCTTGACAGCTTGAATAGAAATTAACATCTCGGCTCAATTTTGAAAGGATGTGATGATATGAGTAATAAAGAACTTAGCGATATTTATGACGCAATACAGGAATGTTATAACCTTATGTGGGACTGTACTCACGATGAAAAAGGTAATCTTGGCGGAGACTATGAAAAGTATCTAATCATACTTAACCTGCTTGATAGGGTTGATGCATTACGCTTAAGACTTTCCATAATTAAAAACAATAGAGAAAGTTTTTTCCCTGATGTCTTTGCCAAAGAAATATCTGACTGAAAATAGATAAGTCAAAGTGCTCTGTTGGTTACTGCGGTTATGAATCTCGCAAATTCATTGCCGCAGAAAAATTAAATATTCAGATTATATCACAAAGGAGAATGATACATGATTCAAAATGCTTTGGCTACAACCGAACAGGCAAAACCCGTTACGGTTATTGCACTCAGAAATCAGGCGCGTGAACTAGGTATTAAGGGATTTATGCGCATGAAGAAAGCTGAACTTCAGAAAGCTATTCATGACTTTCTTGACGCTCAGAATGAAAATACTGCGAATGAACAGAATGACAGCTCAAAATATGCTGACGACACAACACAGCAAACAAAACCAGTAGTTTTTATTGTCGGCAAAACATATAAAAACGATGGTACTTGCGGCTATGGAAGTTCATACACAGTTACAGGAAAATCAGAAAAATTTTTGTTCTTTATGTCGTATTTCCTGCATAAGCCATTCAGAAAAAAAATACACTTAGGGAAAGACAAAAACGGTGTTCTATGTGAATATGTTGACGACAAAGACAAAGGAAGCCCATATCCGGCGCAAACAGTCTATGCAACTGCTTTGGATTATGACATTGAAAATCAGCAGTCCAAGCAGACAGAAAAACAAATGTTACAGCAGGAAGAAAAATCTAACGATTATGCAAATGAAAATCTTCCAGCAAACATTGAGCGTAAAAGATTGTATGCTATTGAAGCAGGAAAGGCAAATATAAGCGAAATCGTTCAATTCTCACGCGAACATTCACATGATGTTCTAAAATTCAATTACGGCGTTCAATCCATGCAGAATATTTTACACTCTGGAATTCGCTTGTTCTCTCCGTTTTATGCCGAACGTGAGATCTTAAAGGGTATGGCCGCGCAACTCGGTATCTTCAGACGTTGGGATGAGAAAGAATGTTACTGCAATGATGATGTCTTGAGAGATTTAATTATTCAGAAATTGCAATCTCTCAGCGTACGCATTCAAAATCAGCAGGAACTAAAGCCAAAAATGCTTAACAATGAATACCGCAATGGCGCATGGGAAAATGCTTTGCAAGAAAATCTTCAACTCATTCAATCCTGCAGAACACGTTCGGAATTAACCCTGCTGTTACGTTCATTTGAAGGCGCAACTCTCCTTGAAATTTTCAGATATCATCATCTGATTCCTTATCCTTACGGCGGAGGAGGAATTAATGACAGTCTCACAATCAGAGATTTCGTTGAATACGAGTTCCAGAAAAGAGAAGGCAAAGACGTTCGCACAATGCAGCCTGAATTACTCATTAAGGCACTTCCGGCTCATGCATCAAGCCCGATTGAGAAGATTGCTCATGATGATTTGAACGAAGGAATTCAACAGGAAAAACAACGCGTAATTGAGTTCGCGCTCGCCTTGAGAGATTCAAATGATTACCAGTGTACGATTCAGCAGTTCGATTCTGTGCGCTATATGAATAACACTGTCGACGGATTCATTGACACTTTCAGAATGATTTTTGACGCTTACGATGATAATCACAATTCAGAGAATCCTATTGTACGATGTGAACATGATTCGGAGTTCCGCAGGCATGTCAAAGAACAAATCATTTTCTGGGGGCGGCAATGGGCAAAGCAGGATAGATTTTCACAGCTCAAAAGCGGCAAGATTCGCCAACAGTTACAGCTTGCACGACTCGATACCTGGAATGAAATCATTGATGACTTTGACGGCTCAGATTCTCATGATGATAATGATGATGTCATTGATGTCGAATTCTTTGAAGTTCCAGAGAAGAATATTGACGGGTGTACATGCGCAGAAATTGCAGATATTAATGACAGAACACATGAAAATTCACAGCAGTATGAACAATCAATGCATAAAGATAATTCTCATGATGTTACATCTCCAGTTACTATTGATGAATGGAGAAAAACAGCCGCAGATTTAAATTTGAGTGAATGTTTTCGCGGTCTACGGAAATTCAGAGATGAAATCAGGTACAGCAAAAAATTCAGCCGCAAAAGAAAATTCAATCCGCCTCTGAGAAAAAATACTCTGCTACCTGGTCAAATCACAATACCGTTTGAAAAACCGTACAAAAACGTACATTAACATTCAGCTTGCCGGAGTCATGAAAGCGATTCCGGCTCAACAAAAATTATCTTAAGGAGGGAGTTTTCTTGCTTAATCTTAAAGGTTTACGCGCTCAGGCTAAAGCTATGGGCATCAAGTATTATTACAGAATGACCAAAAGCGGACTCGAATGCGCTATCATGAGACATTTTTCATCAGGAGCTACTTTCGTTCCAAATGAAAATAATGACAACTCAGACGCAAATATTCTCGGTACTTTTTCGTTCTCTTACTTCAACGATAAGGGCGAAAGAACATCTGCTGCTTTCAATCTCTCGAAAAAATATACGCGTTCCGTCGTCATTCCCGAAAAAATCATCACTGAAAATCATTATGCCTATTTCGGCGCATCTTTCATTGAGTTCTGCAATTCTCAAAATTTGCCCGTCGCTGTGTATTATCCGTATCTCGACACGATTCAGTTCTGCACAGAATGGACAATGCATTACAGGCAATTAGGAAGTGCTGTTAATGAATTCTCTTTTGAATATTCTTTGCGGTCTGTTCTCAATGATATTCTCAAATACGCTGGCTATCTCGATGATAACGGCAATTTTATTCATGACGCTTACGGGGCTTTCAGAATTCACGCATGGAATTTTTTCATGCAGGACAGACAACATAACGAACTCAAAGATTTTATCATGCCCGATGTCGTTTTCTCAGGTTATGAGGACAGAGATAACCCAATTACATGGGTTAAAGATTCTCCACAAAAAAATGACGCTTTGAGGGCTTACATCAGACTCTTATACACCGAAGACAACGCGCGAATCGTCAAAAAATACTGCCCTCATGATGAAGGCATTCTTGACTCGTTCATTCTGAATTTACGCGACTCAATTCAAAGAATGCATCATAGCTATTCTGACCTGGACGAAAAAGACGCTATGAGTTACAACGAGGCTGTAAACGCTCTATGTGAGACGGCATTAAAATACGATGTAAATTCAGACGCATTACTCAATAGCATATTTCTCAGGCATCATTCTGCTCTCGATGATGATTTTGCTCAAATACTCGAAAAATGCTCAAATCGTACACTACGGGAAATTGCATTCAACAACACTGCTCCTCTTTATGTCTGTTCGGGCTCAGGAAGAGGGAATTACGTTCCAACTAGAAAAACTGAAATTCTCAGCCTCGCTGAAAATCTCGGAACTATCGCCGCAGGTATTCTCGCTGGACGCATAACTTGTGATTCAATCATGAAACATCACGACAATCATAAAAGAGTCGCCCTTTGGGTTATGTTTCTCGAACTAAGAAAGGAGGGTTTGAAGTGATTAATGAAGTCATGACAGATGACGATTTGCCAGATTACTGGGGGGAAATAGATCCTAACTGGATGAAATATCACCATTTCGATGATGACGAATCAGAATATATTGACCTTGACGCAGGAGATTACGTTTTCAGCAGGAATTTACGGTTTTGAAAGGAGGTATACAATATGCTGATTAACAACTTGAACAACTTTCAGGAATTTTTTGACGCTTTTTATGATGTTGCCGATGATATTTGCAAACTTTATGACGCTGTGAAGATCTCTCTCGATGAAGAAACCAATTTACGCAATGAAGGAAAAAGCACTCTGAGTAATGAACAGTTTGAACGGCTTGAAGAACTTCAAAATACGCTCAACAATCTGACCGCATACGTTTAATCTTTCACATTCAAGCAATCGGGAGGCTACAATCGGCCTCCTTTTTTCTTGCCTTCACTCCTGCATCAATCCGCACCAAAATATTTTTTCGCTAGTCTCATTAACTCCTGCGTTCTGCGCCAATACGTTGCCTGTGAAATATGCATTTTCTCCTGTACCTCGCGCGGCTTTTCCTGACGAAAATACTTTAACTCCAATAGCTTTAACATCTGATTCGCCGTTCGGTATTCATATTTCAGCGCATGATGTAGCTTGCTCACGGGACGCGTATAATTCTCAAGCTCACGGATTTTTCGTTCCGTCTCGATTTTATTTCCTGCTATATTGCTCACGGGGTCTGATGTTACATTCGGTATATGCGCCTCGTAGTTATGCCCTCGAACTGACATTAACGTCTTTAATCTCTCTTTCAGTTCCGACATCTGAGTCATATTTGCCGGATAGTTATACATACAGCCCTCAATGAATCTATATGTCTTGTCTTTCTTCATTCGGTATACTCCAGCAGGATTATATGTGTTGCGTTTCGGTCGCCGTATTTGCGATTTACGTGAAGGCTTTCGATTTGTCGGTCATTCTCGATTACTCCGGCTCGCTCTAAGCAGTCCTGTAACGGTTTTATGCGGTTATCTATGTCCCATTTCCTATGGTCTTTGGAGATGAATTCTATTCGTAATTCTAATGCTTTTCTGATTATCGGTTTATTCTTCCAGACTGTACGCATGTAGCTTATTGTCTCATTCTGCCATTTTCGCACTTCTGGCTTCTTGTACACTGTGTTTCTTAACCGCCCGTATAAATTATTCACTGTCGGCGGTAAACTCTTTAACTCAAATTCCGCCAGCATTCGGGAATTTCACCCCTATCATCAGTTTAGTTTTATGAGTGATAATAATTTTATCATGACTAATATGACTATTTCACTAATCTTTAAACAATATATTTTTTATTTCTGATACTTCTAACCTGAGTAATTTTACTTCTACCATTAATTTTTGAGTTAATTCATACAAATCTCTTACACTATCATTTAACTTATTAAATCTTTCATCTGTTAGGCTTAGCTGATTAGGATTACTGTAACGCAAATTACGCTTCATCACACACATTACGTCTTATCGATACTATTTTTCAATATTCGCATATCTTTCCTGAGAGAATTAATATCCATTGTTAATATATTAATCAATCCTCTTAATTCTTTTACTTCATCACTTAGTGTTCGGATTTTAGATTTTTTGAACAAATCTAACTGCCTTGTATCTCTATAACGCAAATTACGCCTACCAGACATATTATTTCATCTCTTATGCTAGCTGTGATGAAGTATTACTTAAAGACATTGCAAATACTTCCTTCAAGAATGCTAATCCTTCTGGCGTTGCAGGGGCTTCGACTCTGCGTCCATTGTCTAATGTTATTGAGGCCATATTCGTATTTTTCTCCTGTGATGTATTTTCCCTCGTTGCATTCATCATGATAGGCGGCATTTCTAATGAAGAATCATTCAACAATTCCATCATAGGCACATTTAATACCTGCGATATTTTTTGTATCTCTTTCACATCCGGCGTACGTTCTCCTGATTCCCAACGTCTAATTGTTATCTCATGTACTCCTACAGCTTCTGCCAATTGGGCTTGTGTCATTTTTCCCTTCCGGCTAGTTCTTATTCGTTCCCCTAATGTCAAATTCATTCTTTATCACTCCTTTTATTGAATAATACCGTTCGGATTGCTTTTTTTGAAGTTCCAAACAGATTGCTAATTAAAACTAAATGGAACTAAAAATTTGACAAGTTAAAAAAATATGATGATATATCAATCACAACGAAGCAAAAACAAACTAAAAGATTTTAAAACACTCCATTGGTTAATTGACAAATTGTTCAACGTCTTTTGGAGACACACTCAGATTTTTTTTCTGTTTGCTAGAAAAACTTTGACGCATACAAGGCAGTTTTTTTTTTGCTAGTCCTTTGCTTAAGGACCGTTCGGTTATGGATTGGAGGTGATTATATTGAAGGAAAAAATCAATGACGTTATCGAAAGACTTTTTCATCTTGAGTGTAAGGTTATGAGTATTCATAAAGCTGCTAAACAGTTATTCATTGAAGAGGGTTTAACTAGTGATGAATGGCTCAAAGTAAACAGGGCAAGAAAAACATGTATTGCTCTGCTCAATGCTCTCAACAATTAACGGAAAGGAGATTATCATGAATCTATTAATGACAAGACAGTTTAACGGTCTCCAATTTGACTGTTACCAGGACGAACAACAACAAGGCTCAGATAATCAGTTCTGGGCGACAAGGGAACAAATCGGAAGGCTGCTCGGTTATTCCGAACCACGAATCGCAATCGCAAAAATTCACATGCGCAATAAGGAACGGCTTGATAAGTTCTCAAGGGGTACCCAAATTGGTAACCCCTCAGGCGGAATGCAGATGACAACGGTGTATAACTTCAAGGGGCTTCTCGAAATATGCAGATACTCACAGCAGCCGAACGCGAATGCAGTAATGGATTTTATCTGGGAAATCGCCGATGAGATTCGCACTAAGGGTATGTTTATCACACCGGCAAAAATGCAGGAGATTATGCAAAATCCAGACGTTTGGATTAACGTTCTTCAGGCTCTTAAGGCTGAACAACAGAAAGTGAAAGCTCTCACTGAACAGGCTGAAGCTGACAAACCTAAAATCGTTTTCGCTGAATCTGTCGAAACTAGCGAAAATAGTATCCTCATTCGCGAACTCGCTAAACTCTTGCGACAAAATGGTTGTCCCTTCGGACAGAACAGGCTCTTTCAGGAACTCAGAGAACGCGGGTATCTCATGAAATGCAGCACTGATTATAACATGCCTACTCAAAAATCTATGGAACTCGGACTCATGGAAATTCGCGTTACTTCCATTAATCGCGGGGAAGGCGAAATCAGAACTTACAGAACTCCTAAGATTACGGGCAAAGGACAAATTTTCTTCATTAATCTTTTCTTAGGGAAAAAGAATAATGACTGATTCCTTTGGGCAAAGATTGAGACGTTTCAGGTTAAAAGCAGGGCTAAGTCAACAAAAACTCGCTGACAATATCAATGTTTCTCTAAAAACTGTTCAGCGTTGGGAAAAAAACGAACGACAGCCACGCATTGAAGAAGTCAAAAATTTAGCCCTCGCTTTACATGTCTCGGAACAAGACTTAATTCACGACTCAGGTACTCAGTCTTCGGACTGGGTACTCTCTGTTCGCATTGCCCAAAATCTACATGAGGAGGTTATCGATTTGAGTAAAGGTGTCCCACGTATCGCCACTATCACAACTTCAAAAGACGGCGGCTTACTCACTCTCGGCGGTAGTTATGAAAACTGGACTGATGATAACGCTTTCAAAAAACTTATCGCCGATTTAAAGAAATTCCGCAATACAGTCATTCAGAACGGTATCGCTTTAGGCGGTATCAAGGAGTGATGTTTTCACCATGAAGAATGATAGCTTTTTAGATTCAATTATATCTACTGCTTTCTCTCTGTCGTTCTTCTGGTTATTCCTGCTTGAGCCTGTCCCGGCTTCCATTTGCATTATATGTATGCTCGCAGGCTCTCACAGGAAGAAAAAAAGATTTCGCAGACATTTTTAATTTCATTAAGGAGGTCATATCAATATGTTTCGTAATTCCGTTACAAAACAAACAAAATTGCGCAAACGGTTATTCTGGTTGTTTCAGCGCGACTCTATCGAAGGTCAGCTCGATTATCTCGTAAGGTCCGCTCTCAGGACTTCAAAGGATTTCAGCAATGCCGTTAAAAAAGTGAACTCTTAATGACTGACCTCAATAAAACCCCAATGAAAGCTCCTGATTACCGCTTTTTCTGGTGGCAAGATTATACAAATTTTCTCAGAAAAGCCGCAAGCAATCTCGAAAATATTCTCTCAGACGAGTTCAGATTCAACAGATACAACGAAGAACCTGACAATGAAGCCGCCGTTGTCAACCTCATTCATTCTGGTCTGCTTGCCCTCGCTGATATTGCTCAGAAACAAACTGACAAAAACAAAATTAATCTCAGTCAATATGAAGATTTCTGTGAGTACTGGGTTTTCGGTCGCGGCAAATGGAACGGGCTTCAAGAGTTCTTACAGAAGGAGGCGAATTCTTAATGACGCGTTTCGATGATGATGACAATAAACTTCTTGAACTCAGAGATTGCGATGCTCATGACGGGTTCTCTGTTTCGGGATTAGGTTCTTATTACGAACGAAAATGCCCCAAATGCGGCTTTCCACGCCTGCGTGAAGTCTTCACTTCAAACGGCAAGGAACGCGGCAGAAGAGAACGTATTCAATGCCCGAATTGTGGAGCCAGAACTTTTGATGTATCTATCGATTTCGGTACTGCTGACGCTTTCATGCAATTCAGACGCGGCTGGTTCTGGCCTGTCGATAGCGAGGGATACCCTGTGTTCGGTAATGGTCAAAGGGTTAATCCCTCAGCATTCTGAGATTATAGCACTTCTTCATTCTCAGACTTCCAAACTTGCAGACGGGGATAACCTCTCCGTCTCGCTTTTCTTCACTTTGAAAGGAGATTATACATGCATTTCTTTAACAATAGATTCAAGCCCTTCTTTGATATTAGGGATACTCGCGCTCAGTTGAAACATTTAAGACTCAATCTCAGACTTCATGATGTTCTAGCCCGTGATGTTCTTGAAGGCTTTTGTTCAGTGCGCAGAAAGGTGGTTAGCTCCAATGTCTGAGTATATGTTACCTTCGGATGATGCGAAACTAGAAGTATTGTTCAGTTCCATGAATAAAATTGACAGTATTCTTGAAGATTTGAATGATGCGGTGTTCAGCTACATGCCGCTGTGTTCAGACTTCGAGGAACAGCAGAGATTAGACCGGTTATTTGTGAATTCGAACGGCATGGATGAATTATTGACGCTCGACAGAATTCTCAGAAACGCAAAAGATTTAGCTTTGCGTACCGTTCATAGGCTAGGACAAAGTACACAAGCAGAAGTTGCATATTGATTCACGTTTACAAACAGCAGGTTATTCAGGTAAATAAAAATTTATGATAAGGAGTTGAATTTTTGCCCTTCTCTGTTTTTTCATGTGCAATACCTGATAATCTGCTTTGTTCTTAGATTTCCCCGTTCGTTTGGCATTTAACCGCTCATTGAATGTTTTTCGGATGTGGGAAAAATCCAAAAACGTTAGGAGGTGGAAAATACCCTCCTGCGGCAAAAAATTAATCGTTCATATGTTTAGACCTGTTGAGTTTACCCCTCAGCAGGTTAGTCAACATTTCAGCCTGCTTTCTGAAGGGAAAATCGCACACACCCCGTTGCGTAAAAGGTAGCAGGCTATTGTCATAAATTCCTTCATGCGCGGTGAGTTATCTTATTTGAAAGAGAGGTTAATTCCTTCCGGTAAATTTATTTGAAATCACTTGCCGCGTCTGAAGTATTTTTACATCATGCCCGTTCGGTTCTTTCCTTTTTACCCCTTTAGCGTTGGTTGGTTACCGGCGGGCATTTTATCTTTCTTGAAAGGTGGTCTGCTTATGCATATTACTCTCAGCGAAAAACAGTATGAGACTGTCATGAACGCTCTGCTTAATGTTCAGCATGAATTCAATTTCCTTCATGGTCTCAGAGTTACTGATGTCCCTGATGTCAAATACACATGGGAGTTAGATTGTTCACAAACGGCTTGTTGTGTTGAAAAGGCTATTTCTATTCTTGATGATACATACAAAAATACTCTTGATAATAATGTGTAAAAAGCAAGATAGAGACAAGCACATATATATAGATGCCGAGACATCCGAGCAATTATCGAATCTTAGGTCTGAACGCAAAAAGTTAGGGTATAAAGGCAAAGATATGTCTGAGAAGTTAGGAATCTCATATAACAGATATATGCAATATGAGACAGGAATTAGAACGCCGCCAGTAAGGATATATCTTCAGCTTGCAGAGATATTATGTTGGGATGTGCGAAGAAATCCGAACTGGCTATTTCAGCAGCGCCCAAAGCTAAGAGACCTGCGAGTTGCCAAGAAGAGGTATGGTTACACGAATGTGGAGTTATCAAAAAGGACAGGTCTAAGTAAGGATTGTATAGTACGTTTTTTCAAGAAGAAAAGTGAGAGAACTCCTCATGTATATGTGTTATTAGAGCAAGCACTAGAAGAAGCGCGTTTAGCAGAAATAAAGCGTAATAAGATATTGGGACTAAAAGACCCAACTATACCAAAGACAAAAAAATCCCAAAAAGAAACTAAAAAAACAAATAGATAGGAAGGTGTTGTTAAACATGTCTAAAATTTTATCCGCCTCTAAATGCGGTTTTCCCTGTGAACGTAATCTGTTTTATTCAGTCAATGGTTATGAGGGCAATACTTCTTCTCATTCTCAGAGAATCTTTGATGTCGGCACTGCTCTTGAGCCCGTTATTGTCGAATGGTTACGCAATGACGGCTGGAACGTTGAATACAATCAAGGTTCGCAAAACGCAGAGATTGAAGTCTCCATTGAGCTTAACGGCGGTAAGTTGATCGGTCATCCGGACTGCATTATCTCAAGGCCAGAAGGCTTGCAGAACGTTCTAATTGACATTAAGACCATGAATGAACGTTCATTCACACTGTGGAAGAAAGAAGGAAGTCTAAAGTCAAAACCCCAGTATGTTAAACAGTTACACGTTTACGCGGCCGGTTTAATCGCTCAAGGCAGGAAGATAGAAAAACTCGGTATTGTCGGAGTGAATAAGAATAATTCTGAGCTGCATATGGATTTCTTTGACTTTGACACTGAACTCATGAAAAGTATTCAGGATATGACCGAACGCGTTTTCAGTCTTAATGATGCCCCGTTTGAGAATTCTCCAAGTGAATCTTGGTGCTGTAGTTACTGCGAATTCTCTCAGCAATGTAATTTATACGGAGTGCCGCCAGTCAGCAATGATAAACCAGAAATGCCGCCGGTTTTCACTGACTCAGATATTGTTATTCAGGCAATGCACCAGCTCATTGATGCGCGTGAAAAAGCGAAGCAGGCAAAAGTTCAGGAAGATGAAGCAAAGAATATTCTTGATGAACACATTCGCCAAAAGGGTTTAACGAGTCTTGAAGGCGGCGGTTATGTCTGTTCTATCACTGAACGTAAAACTCAGAGATTTGCTTCAGCAGAATTCAAGAAAGTTCACCCAGATTTGATGAATCAGTTCATGAAGGAAAGTGTTTTGGTTACATACACAGTTAAGGAGGCATAATTATGAACAGTTCAATTCAGATTTTCAATAATAACGAGTTTTCAGTTCGCACCACAAAAGATGATGACGGCACAATTTGGTTTGTCACTAAGGACATTGCACAGGCTCTCGGATATTCTGAGAGTTCAATCGCAGGTCTGCAAAAACTTATCGCTCATGTGCCGGAAATTTGGAAGGGTATGAAACGGATTCAGACCCCTGGCGGCGAACAAGACATGATATGTCTGACAGAACAGGGCGTGTATTTCTTTCTCGGTCGCTCAGATAAGCTGAAAGCATTGCCCTATCAGATGTGGATTGCTGGCGATGTCGTTCCTTCAATCCGTGAGACTGGGAGCTACAGCATTTTCAAAGATAACCCCGCGTTACCTTCTGGTGTTATTGAAGGCGCAAAAATTATTTTTGATGTGGCAGGCATTACCGGCAATCAGTGCGCTCTCGCTCTTGACCGTGTTTATCGAAGTTATACAGGCCGGAGTGCTTTAGACACAGGCAACATCACGCTCACAGCTCCAACGAACAATCAGCTGTTGACTCCAACAGAAATAGGCAGGCGTTTCGGTCTTAAGGTTAAACGTGTCAATCAAATTCTCGCGGGTGCAGGGTTTCAGCACAAAGTTAATGACACGTGGGAGGCAATAGGACGCGGCAATGAGTTTGCTGTTATGGTTGATGTGGGCAAGAAACACGGAAAAGGAACTGCGGTGCGTCAATTGAAATGGGACAGCTCAATTCTTGACGTGTTCGATGAATTAAGAAAGGAGGATTAAGCCATGAGTAAATTCACCAAAGGCAAATGGTCTGTTGAATATGGTATTGACATCAAAAGCGATATTCGTAAAGACGCTTATATTGCTCAATTATTTTTCTTGGGCGAACGCTTTGAAGAACAAGCCGCAAACGGAAGATTAATTGCCGCTGCTCCTGAGATGTATGAGGCACTCACAGAATGCGCTGACACTCTGGAAATTATCAAACATAGCGATGAGTGCAAAGAAACTGCTGATTTGTATCAGCTTGAGGAACTTATACATGCTTTATGGGAGCTTTTAGCCCGTATTGACGGCGATAGTCAGGAGGATTAATCATG
>JAFPWQ010000287.1 GCA_017394925.1 Synergistaceae bacterium | reverse complement strand
CTCACTACTACTGCTTTGCCTTCATAGCCTTCAAATACGAGTCTTGCGGGGTCTTCTCTGTCGCCTATTCCGAGATGATGTACTTCGATTCTTGGTCTTGCCGCCGCTACTGACGGACACACTTCGAGCATGTGAGCACCTAAGCTATACTCTTTGCCTTCTGCAAGATTATACGTGTAATCTTCCATGAATGCAGAGCCGCCCTTCTGGCCTTCAGTCATGAACTTTATGATTGCGGTCATGCCTGAGACTTTCCAGTCGCCTTCTGCACCGTAGCCATAACCTGACGCGAGCATGTGCTGAGTTGCGATTCCCGGTAACTGCTTCATGCCGTAAAGATCCTGGAACGTGTTCGAGAATGCACAGCAGCCTTCACTGTCTAACATCTTCCTCATGGCTATTTCTTCACGTGCCTGATAGCGAATCGATTCTATATTATCTGTTGCGATGTCATAAAGTGATTTGTATTCCTTCATGAGAGCGTTAACTTCTGATTCACTCACTGCATCAATTTCCTTCGCGAGTTTACCCACAGGCCATGTGTTGACCTGCCAGCCCAGTTTTGTCTGAACTTCTACCTTGTCGCCTTCGGTAACTGCAACTTCACGCATGTTATCGCCGAAACGCATAATCTTTAACGTACGCGAGAATTCAACACCTGCTGCTGCTCTCATCCATTTGCCGATTCTTTTCTGGACATCTTCATTCTGCCAGTAACCTGCGATAATCTTTCTTGCTTTTCTCAGTCTTGCACCGATGAATCCGTGTTCACGGTCTCCATGTGCGGCCTGATTGAGATTCATGAAGTCCATATCAATCTCTTCGTTGGGAATTTCAAGATTGTACTGCGTGGCGAAATGACACCATGCCTTCTGAAGATTCGCGAGGCCGTTTATCCACATCTTTGACGGGCTGAACGTATGACACCACGTGATTATGCCTGCACATTTCGTGTCATGATTCGCTTCACGTACAACATCAGAAATTTCTTTATTCGTCTTGGCTGTAACCTTGTAGATTAACTTGCAGGGAAGATTGCCTGATGCATTTAACTTGTCGGTCATTTCCTGCGCACGCTTTGCTACTGTCTCTAAGACTTCAGGACCGTACAAAAACTGACTGCCGACTACAAACCAGAATTCATAATCTTTTAAGCTCATAAAAATATATTGCCCCTTTCATTACGAAGCTAAAAATTTTTGATGGATATGCTAATTATATAACCAGATATGAAAAAAGCCCCCTGAATTTATCAGAGAGCCTTTGCGAATCTAAATGCTATTTCAGTGCTTCAGCAAGTGCATTGATATATTCATTCCTGAATCATATACAAGCTCTGCTGCTGTCTATAACTCATAATCTTTAAGCTCGCATAACCAGATATGAATCTAAAATGCTAATTCAATGCTTCAGCTAAGGCATTAATATATTCATTCCTGAATCGAATCCCAAAAGGTAAACTCATGTCTGAAATTTCAAAACCGTGAAATGCTCCGGGTACAACATGAAGTTCAACAGGAACTCCCGCCTTCATTAATCTGTTTGCGTAATCAATATCTTCATCTCTGAAAGGGTCAAGAACTCCGACCATAATATATGCAGGAGGAAGCCCGGATAAATCTTTTGTGAGTGCAGGTGAAGCATACGCAGGTAAATCGCCGTTAATATCTCCGAGATACATTTTCCATGCTGTTAAATTAAAATCTCTGTTCCAAACGCGATGATCTTTTATCTGATAGCTTGAATGCGTGATATTCCTGCAGTCAAGCATAGGGTACAAAGGCATCTGGAAACATAACGCAGGCTTCCCTTCATCACGCGCACGCAATGCAACCGCCGCTGTTAATCCTCCTCCAGCACTCTGTCCGGCAACCGCTACTTTGTCTTTGCGAACAGGTAAATTTTCAGTCATCCATACTAACGCCGCGTAACAGTCATCAACATCTGCCGGGTATTTATTCTCAGGTGCAAGCCTGTAATCAGGAGCAGCGATGATACACTCTACCTTCTTCACAAATTCAAACATTAATGCCTCGTCCTGTTCAGGTGTTCCGAGAATATGACCGCCTCCGTGAATCCATAAAAGCGCAGGATATTCTTTCATTTCTTTTTTGGGCTTGTAGACTCTCACACGAAGATTTGAATTTATCATCTCATCGTGAACTTCTACAGCGTCATCTTTAGGAAGTGATTCGGGAGCTACAGCAAAATTTTTTCTCAATGCAGGCAAAGTTTCATCTGTAAGTGTCATCTCAGGTGTATTCGTCAATCTTTCTTTGAGTTCGGGGTGAACTCTTTCGTTGAGATTCCATGCGTCAATGTCATCTGCTGATGCAATCCCAGCCGTTAATGCTGTAACCAGTAATGCCGCGATTAAAATTTTTCTCATGATATTAATCTCTCCTTTAATATATTAATAACCCCTCCCGTTATTGAGAGGGGAAATTTTTTTTGTGAATGCTTTATGCTTTTGCTTTGCTTTCGATTGATGACATTAACGACTCGAATGCCGCGTTAAATGATTTCAGGCCGTCATCAAGAAGTTTTGCGTACACAGCGTTAATATTAATGCCAAGTGCTTTGATTCTCTTCATGTCCTCACGTGATGATTCAAGATTGCTCTCAATCGTGAGTGCTGCATGGCCGTGATTCAGAAATGCTTCGAGTGTTGCAGGAGGAACAGTATTAACCGTATTATTTGCGGCTATCTCCTCAATGTATTTCACATCAGAGTATGCTTTATTCTTCGTACCTGTGCTTGCCCATAAAGGACGCTGTACATGTTCTGCACCTTCAAACAGCTTTTTGAACTCTTCATACATCAGTTTGATTCCGTCAACGGCGATTTTTCCCTGCAATGATGACTCGTTCTTCTCAGCAAGAATCTTATCGACTGCACTATCAACCCTGCTCACGAATACAGACGCTACAGAATGTGCCTTGCCTCCGCGCTTTATTCCTTCGAGATATGACTTTGCGACTTCAACATACTGTTCATGTGAGAAAATCAGCGTTGAGTTCACGTTCACATTTGCGGCTATGCATTCGGTCAAAGCTGAAATGCCTTCTGGTGTTGCAGGAATCTTTATCATCACGTTCGGGCGGTTCAACAATGCGAATAATCTTTTTGCCTCGCTAATTGTTGTCTCACGGTCAGACGCAATCAACGGATTCACTTCGAGGCTAACATAACCGTCAATGCCTTTCGTTTTATCATAAACGGGACGCAGAATATCAGCTGCAGCTCCGACTTCCTGAAGGGTTAATGCCTCGTAAATTTCTGCCGTATTCTTTCCTGCCTTCGAGAGTTCTGCAATCTCTGTATCATAATCTTCTGTCTTTGCGATTGCGTTCTCAAAGATTGACGGATTAGTTGTTACACCCGTTACGCCGTTCTCAATCCAGCGTTCAAGACCGCCAGATGCAATTAATTCTCTGCTTATGTAATCGAGCCATATACTTTGACCCAGATCATAAAGTTCATGAATGTGTGTCATGATTCTTTTTCTTTTCTCCTTTGTCCGTTTATATTTTTGCCTGCTGATGTCTTAACCTCAAAGCCTTTCACATATTAAAGCAATGTGTCATGCTGAGTTTTTCACCGCCGGTTTATATTGATGTCTTAACCTCAAGACCAGCTACATAGTGCTTATCATCGGCCATAACTTGCAGCTTTATTTTTCATCACCAGTTTATATTTTTGATTGCTGACTTCTCAACCTCAAGACCAGCTACGTAATGTTTCATGAATTCCTCAAAGCCTTTCACATCTTCGGGGTCAGGGTTCACAACATCGCCGGTTAATTCTTTGAACACGCGTTCGTTGAGATAGTCTTCAAGTTTACCCGTTCTCTTACCGTCGGCCATGTACGCCGCAAGCAATGCAATTCCCCATGCGCCTCCCTCACTCGCAGTAGACATGACACTCACGGGAGAATTCACTGCCGCCGCAAGAAATTT
>JAFPWQ010000286.1 GCA_017394925.1 Synergistaceae bacterium | reverse complement strand
GTTCTGTTCTCATTATCATGTCATTATTCATTTTGTCAACCCTCATTTATATGAATTTGTCTTACTACAAATCATGCAGTGAAGGATTTGGCAGGACATCACCGCAAAGATTTCCTCTGTTCCATGAATTACGGCCTGCCATAGCAATCATGACAGCATTATCCGTACAGCGTTTCAGTTCAGGAAGCCATGCCCGAAAACTTTTTGCCGAACTCAGAGCCTCACGCAATGCACTATTCGCCGATACTCCGCCGGACGCAGATACACGGGTTATGCCTGTGAGCCTGACTGCAAGATTCACTTTCGAGATTAACGCCTCAGTAACCGCACGCTGAAACGATGCGCATAAATCATTCATGGGAATATTCACGCCGTCATTCTGAAATTTCTTCACCTGCCACAATAACGCCGTCTTTAATCCGCTGAAACTGAACTCGATTTTATTCGTGTTCTTCAATGGAACTGGGAAATCAAAAGCATAAGGATTACCCGTTCTTGCAAGTTTATCTATCTCAGGGCCTCCGGGATATTTCAGTCCTAAAATCCTCGCAGCCTTATCGTATGCCTCACCTGCAGCATCATCACGTGTCTCACCGAGAAGCTCATAATGACCGAAATCATGTACGCATATTATCTCCGTGTGTCCTCCCGAAACTATAAGCGATAAGAACGGCGGCTCAAGATCACGCGAATCAACGAGGGGTGCGAATAAATGACCTTCAAGATGATTCACACCGATTAACGGAACATTCCATGCCTGTGATAATGCTCTTGCAGTCATCACTCCAACGATAAGCGAACCCATTAATCCAGGTCCGCGCGTTACTGCAATGAGATTTAAATCATGGCCGGTTATATTGCATTCATTCAGTGCAGCATTGACTAACGGGAGCAAATTCTCAAGGTGTTTACGGGCAGCAAATTCAGGGATAACTCCTCCGAAGCGCGAATGATCTTTTATCTGGCTCGATAGTAATTCGCATAATACTTCGTGTTCATCTTTGAGAACTGCAACGCCGGTATCATCACAGCTAGTCTCTATTCCAAGTGTCAGCATTTTTACATGTACGAATTATCTTCAACGAATTCAGGCCATGAATGTTCAACAAAATCATCGTATGAATCAAACAGGGGAGGAATCATAATCTCATCTGTCAGGATATACTGTTCAAAGCCGTTAAGCGCAATCTCACCAAACCATAATTTATTGTCGCATTCCCTGTTATGTGAAAATTTCAGCATGTCATACACTCCCTTCTCAGTGTTGCCGCTGACCAGCATGACATCGATAACCCGTCCCCTGAATCATCAATATGTTCTGCAGATTTGAATTTCACGTTGAACTCAAAGAATCTCTTCATGCTCTCTATGACTCTTTCCCGGTATGCATTCAGTCTTGGTACCTGTGCCTTAACAACCGCATCAACGAATTCAACATGCCAGCCCTCAGCACTAATCATTCGCATGACCTCGCGCAGTAATTCTATACTGTCAGCTCCTCTGAATCTCTCATCACTCGCAGGAAAGAGATTGCCTATGTCAGGAAGTCCTGCCGCACCGAGTATTGCATCCATAACTGAATGAGTGAGCAAATCAGCGTCAGAATGACCGAGTAATCCCAGAGGCGAATCAATTTCAATTCCTCCGAGCATTAATTTGCGTTCAGGGACAAGCCTGTGAATGTCATAGCCCGTACCCGTCCGCGTTATTCCTTCCGTAAGTGCTCTTGCAATTATCATATCTTCAGGCCATGTAACTTTGAAATTCAGCCTCTCTCCTTTCACGTGTCTTAATTCATGTCCGCATTTCTTCCATGCTTCGGCCTCATCTTTTGCTCCGGGATTCTTACTCACTGCCTCTATCAGCTTTTCACGCGGGAAACTTTGAGGGGTCTGCGTAATATATAATCCATCACGGTTAATGCATGAGATATTATCACCGTCAATTTTTTTCAGTGCATCAGATACAGGCAGAACAGGAACAGCACCATGTGTTTCGTCAGTCGCGTCAATAAGTGAATGAATCAGATTCAGGCTCAGAAAGGGACGGGCGGCATCATGAACAAGAACGTAATCACAGCTTGCCTCTTTTAATCCGTTAAGCACAGATTCAGCGCGTTCTTTGCCTCCGTATGCAATCTTCAAAGGTACTGTTAAATTTTCAGGAACATGATTTACTTCACTTCCCTGCGGTATTACCAGAATAGACTCTTTTACACATTCGGGCGTTAAAATATCATAGCTCCATCTCCATAACGGACGGCCATTGAGAAGCATAAACTGTTTTTTTTCTCCGCCCATCCTTGAGCCTTTACCGCCTGCAACTATCACGAATGATACGCTTTTCTCATGCTTTTCACTCATAAATCACTCAACCTCCCTTCTTGAATCCATTGCAGTATGAAGTGTCATTTTGTCTGCGTACTCTATGCTGCCCCCGACAGGAAGACCGTAACCGATGCGCGAGATTTTTTTCACTTTGAGCTTCTTTAATATACCAAGCAGCGCATAATACGTTAAATCTCCTTCAAGAACAGGACTTGTTGCTATGATTACTTCATTAGGTTTATTGAGCTTTACGTGTCCTGACAGTGATTTAATTGCATCATCTGAAAGGTCTTCACCTTCCATTGGTGAAACGCGTGAATTCAGTACATGATATACACCGTTATATACTCCGGCCTGCTCAAACGCTGAAAGGGATTCTACGTCTTCAACTATGCATATAGTCTTAGCATCTCTCAGCTTATCCGAACATATACTGCATGGATTATTGTATGAAATATTGCCGCAGATTTTGCAGACGCATAAACCCTTTTTGAGTTCAGAAATTAATCTGCCAAGTTCAGAGAGAAATTTATCGTCCTGTTTAAGCAGATAATATGCGATTCTTTTTGAGCTTTTCAGGCCAAGCCCCGGTAATTTCCTGAATACGTTAATTAAATTGTTCAGTGAATCCATTTATGCAGATATTAAAGCCCCATTCCCATGGCACCAAGTGCACCCGTTATGCTTCCCATTTTTGAATTCATTAACTCGCGGCTTTTTTTCAGGCCTTCATTCACTGCCGACACAATTAAATCTTCAAGCATTTCTTTGTCATCAGGGTTAATCACTTCGGGATCTATTTTTATGCTCACTATATCCCCCTGACCCGTGAACGTTGACGTTACCATTCCTCCGCCTACACTGGCTTCTACTGTTTCATTTGCGAGTTTCTCCTGAATCTGCATCATCTGGGACTGCATTTGTCTTGCCTGTTTCATTATGTTATTGAGCTTCATTAATTCTTCACTCCTGATTTAATTTTGAACGCGTAAATTCTATCACGTATAATTACCCGAAAACACAAGGAGCAATTTATGAATCATGATTGAGATCTTCAAATCGATTCCTGCAGGAGGAACTGTATTTAATTCACTGACTGTTTTGGCCGGAAGTCTTGCGGGCTTATTCATCGGGAAATTTATTCCTCAAAGATTGCAGGAGACGATATTTAACTGTCTTGGACTCTTCACAATGTATGTAGGCATAAACATGACGCTGGGCACAAAACATTCAATCGCTGTACTTCTCAGTCTCGTAACCGGGACAATCACGGGAGATATGCTTGGCCTTGAGATAAAATTAAATTCACTGGGCGATACACTGAAAGCAAAACTTCACACATCAAATGCTAAATTCACTCAGGGTTTTGTTACTGCGACATTATTATTCTGCATCGGCTCAATGGCAATAATCGGTGCATTCAATGACGGACTGAGACATGACCCCGAACTCTTGATGACCAAAGGCATAATGGACGGCATAGCTTCGGTTCTTCTTGCGGGTTCAATGGGCTTCGGTGTAATCTTCTCAGTGATTCCGATGTTCATATATCAGGGGGCATTAACATTTTTTGCTGTCTGGGCAGAGCCTTTTATCACGCCGGACATGTACGCAAATATTTCTGGTTTAGGCGGCTTAATGATAATGGGAATAGGCTTGAACATGCTCAAAATCACGAGATTAAAACTCGGCGATATGTTACCGGCATTAATATATGTTATATTCTTCACGGTGATATTCTCATAGAAAGGAGTATTTTTTTTCATGAATGAATTCGATTGTTCAGGTCTGAAGGCATATTCTGGTTATTTCAATGACACAGAGAAATTATTGCAGTCATCATCAGGAGGAGCAGCAACTGCAATATCCGAATTAATACTTACTGGGGGGGGGTAATATTCGGTAGTGTTTATTCAGCAGATTTTCGTACTCCTGAGTTTGTATGTATAGAACGCAAAGAAGATTTATGCAGGCTCAAAGGCTCAAAATATGCAGAGACAAGCAAAAGAGTTTTTCACGAAGGGGAATACAGAGCGTTATGGCCTCTCGTGGCTGAAAAATTAGAATCAGGACTCACAGTTTTATTCACGGGATTAGGCTGTGATGTCGCCGCGTTAAAATCATTCCTTAAGGCAAAAGGCACTGACACGTCAAGATTATACACGCTTGATTTAATCTGTTACGGTTCAACACTTCAGGAAGTTCACAGGCAGTATATCGCAAATCTTGAAAGCAAATTCAAATCACGGGTCATAAATTTCACGGTGAGATACAAAAAGCATGGCTGGACACCTCCGTATATATTTGCGGAATTTGAGAACGGCAGAAAGTTTGATACAGATTTTTACGCTTCGGATTACGGAAAGGCTTTTGCTCTTTATGCCAGGCGGCCATGTTACAATTGCAATTTCAGGGGGAATAATCATCAGTCAGATATTACTGTCGGCGATTTCTGGGGCGTGAATTCCAAAATGGACGGCTGGAATAAAAACGGAGTATCAATAATGCTTGTTAGAACGGACAAAGGAGAGGAACTCATACGCGGCATAAATGCACAGGAGTTTTCGATTCATAAAACTGATGCTGAATTCGCGGTTTCTCATAACGGAATGTATCACAAGCGCAGAGAAAAACTTGCAGACTATGATAAATTCTGTGAGGATTTAAAGAGTATCGGACTTCATAAAGCAATCGTGAATCATTACGGGTTCATGAAATATTATTTTGGGTCAGTTAAATCGTGTGTGAAGAGATTCATTCCCGGCAGAATCAGACGAATCATAAAGGCGGTTATGCGTGTGATATAATGTGTTTACTCCATAAAAAATTACACGAAAGGAAAAGTTGACAGTGAGAGATAAATGTATGTATAATGCTCACAGTTCACAGTTCACAGTTCACAGTTCACAGTTCACAGCTAAATTCTGTCTCTTTAACACTTCATCATAGCAAAAATCCCGTAAAGAATCAAAACAAGAATCAAAGAAAATTTCACGAAGAAAATAATGTTCTGCCGGTTATGAATATCAGCAGGGCATTTGTGTGCATGGGGGCGTAACATGGGCATAAAGACTTTCATCAAGAAATATTGCCCGCAGTCTTTGCTTCCGTTGCTGAAAACGCCTTACCACAGAATGAAGATACGCATAATTGAAGAACGAGCAAAGAAATATCTTCCGTATTATCAGGATGAACTATCACGTGAGATTCTGAATGACCGCATAGAATATTTGAAGAGCGGCGACAAAAGTATATTTCTCAAACGTGCAGAGAAATCAGGAATGCACTTCTATCACATTTACGATGTTAAAGAAGGACACGACATGTATGAGGATAAATATTCAGGCTTCATAGTGATTTATGACCAAGACAGCATGGAGCTTGAGTACACTAAGAAGCTTCTGAAGATGTGTAAATATTTACCCAAATACAGATTTTATCGGCTTGATGATTTCATGAAGAATTGTGATGTATCAGATTCTGAACTGATCGTGATGAATTTGCGTCATGAGGACATGAAACGTCTGGAAGAGTATCTATCGGAAAGGAAAATTTGCAATGACACAGTTACGTACATTGTGGCCGTACGCAAAGATTTGCAGTATCTCGAAATGTTTTCTCCTGCAGAGAATGAGACAATAATTGATGCAGGATGTTTCAATGGAGCTACAGCACTTCGCTTTATCAAATGGGGAGGCGAAAAAGTCCGAAGAGTTTACACGTTTGAGTTTGACCCCGTGAATATTGCACGATGTGAGAAAAATCTGAGAGGCCATGAAGACATTGTGAAACTTGTGAAAAAAGGCACATGGGACAAGGATGAAGTTATGTATACAAATCCGAATGGCAGCGGCGGAAGTTCTGTTTATTCCGAAGGCAGCATTGAAATAAACCTTACGAGCATAGACAATGTTGTAAAAGATGATGCTGTTACATTCATTGAGCTTGATGTCGAAGGAGCAGAACTCAGAACGTTAAAAGGAGCAAGAAACACAATCATAAAGCATCATCCCAGACTCGCAATAAGTGCATACCATAAGCCTGAAGATATTTATGAACTCCCTGAATATATATTATCGCTTGTTCCTGAATACAAGTTTTACATGAGGCATTACAGTTCGCGTGAATGGGAGACAGTATTGTATGCATCTGTGAATTAGTGCGTAACACAAAAAATCGGATTATGAAATTTCTTGTCTTAAAATTAATTTGGGCTTATCATTAAACACGCTCAACACTTGAAAATATAAACGAGGGGGAATCTTTTTGCATAAGATACTCGAAAAGAAGCAGCTCTCTTACGATAAAGAGAGAGACCAGAGCGTATTTTACTACAAGGTAGAGGCACCAGAAATAGCTCGTAACCGCAAAGCAGGACAGTTCATAATATTCCAGATTGATGATAATTACGGCGAACGCATTCCCTTAACGATTGCCGACGCAAACGCAGACGAAGGATGGATCGCTATTGTGTTCCAGACAGTTGGAGCAACAACGAGAAGATTCTCAATGAACTTCAACGTAGGCGATAACATTCCTGTTCTTGTCGGTCCGTTGGGAAGACCCACGCACATCGAGAAGAAAGACGGATTAGTTGTATGTGTCGGAGGCGGAATCGGAATCGCACCGTTACACCCGATCGTGGAAGCGAATCACAAGATCGGCAACAAGGTCGTAACGATTATAGGCGCAAGAACAAAAGAACTCTTATTCTTTGAGGACGAAATGAGAGCAGCCAGTGATGAGCTTATCGTTGTAACTGATGACGGCTCATACGGACGCAAAGCAGTAGTTACAGCCCCGTTGACTGAGATATGCGAGAAGGAAAAAGTCAGCGAGATAGTCTCAATTGGACCGGCTATCATGATGAAGTTCTGCGTTGCTGCCGCGAAGCCTTTCGGTGTACCCATAACGACATCACTGAATACGATTATGATCGACGGAACTGGTATGTGCGGATGCTGCCGTGTAAGCGTTGGAGGAGAGACAAAGTTCGTGTGTGTTGACGGACCTGAATTTGACGGCTACAAGGTAGATTTCGACAACATGATGCAGAGAATGACGGCGTTCAAGGACAAAGAGCGTGAAGCAGATCATAAATGCCGTATAGGTCTTGATGCAGGGAAGGCTGGTGCGTAATCATGAGTGAACACAAGACAACTGAAATGTTACAGGAAGAAGCAAAAGAATTCTGGGCTGACCTTGAAGCCAAGAAAGCGGCCGGAACAAAATTAACGCCTAAGGACAGAACATCAATTCCTCCTCAGGAAATGCCATCACAGGATCCCAAAGTACGCGCTCATAACATGTCAGAAGTTGCACTTGGCTACACTGAGACACAGGCACGCGTTGAGGCTGAAAGATGCATACAGTGCGCAGGTGCACCGTGCAAAAAAGGCTGTCCTGTAGGAGTACCCATTCCTGAGTTCATTAAGCACATTCAGGAAGGCGATTACAAGGGCGCAGTTGATACCATAAAGACAACTAACCTGCTTCCGGCAATATGCGGCCGTGTATGTCCTCAGGAAAAACAGTGTCAGAGTTTCTGCACGGTCGGAAAAATGATGAAAGCTCCTGAGAAGGCCGTAGCAATCGGAAGACTTGAGCGTTTTGTTGCTGACTGGGAACGCGCAAACAATCAAATCACCGTTCCTACACCCGCACCGGAGACAGGCAAGAAGGTTGCAGTAATCGGTTCAGGCCCTGCAGGATTAACAGTTGCGGCAGATATTCGCAGAGCAGGACACAGCGTTACAGTCTTTGAGGCATTCCAGAAGACCGGCGGCGTTATGGTCTACGGCATTCCAGAGTTCAGACTTCCGAAAGAGATCGTTGCAAAAGAAGTTGAGAATCTCAAGAAAATGGGCGTTGAATTCAAGACCAGCTTCTTAGTCGGCAGAACACAGACACTTGACCAGTTACTTGATGAAGGCGGATATGATGCGGCATTCATCGGAACGGGTGCGGGACTTCCCAAATTCTTATGGATTGAGGGCGAGAACTTAATCGGCGTATTCAGCGCAAATGAATATCTCACACGTTCAAACTTAATGAAGGCATATGACCGTGAACATGCTGATACTCCCATGTATGATGCAAAACGCGTTGCAGTCTTCGGAGGCGGTAACGTTGCAATGGACGGTGCAAGGACAGCTTTACGTCTCGGAGCTGAGAAAGTATATTGCGTCTATCGTAGGACACGTGCGGAAATGCCAGCAAGAGCAGAGGAAGTTGAACACGCATTTGAAGAGGGCGTTGATTTCCACTTCCTTGAGAATCCGACAAGATTCATCGGTGATGAGAAAGGCAGATTAACCGGTGTTGAACTCCTGAGCTATGAACTCGGTGAACCCGATGCATCAGGAAGACGCAAGCCCGTAGCTATTCCTGGAACTGAGCATATTCTCGACATTGACGCGGCAGTTATCGCTCTGGGCAATGATTCGAACCCGTTAATGGCACAGACAACTCACGGCCTCAACGTAACGAAGAAAGGCAATATTATTGTCGATGAGAATCAGAAAACCAGTATCCCAAGAGTATGGGCAGGCGGAGATATTGTTCTCGGTGCTGCAACGGTCATTCTCGCAATGGGTGAAGGAAGACGCGCGGCGGCAAGTATGAATGAATATCTTGCAGGCAAGTAACAGGTATATACAGACGACAAAAAAGCCCCCGGATTCCTCTGGGGGTCTTCATTATAACTACTACATCGAAAATACTTTAACGAAATGGCTTGAAGTATCGCCGCAGAATGACTACGCTGAAAACCAAAACCAACAGAATACCAATAATAACGAAACGCATATTTTCATCGCTCACCAAATCATCAACAACGTAAATCAAAAATAAAATAGCTGCCAGAACTGCAAATAATATTTTTCTCAGCCTCAACTTATTTGAAACATCATGAGCAACATCGGCGGCTTGTTCGGATTCTTTTGCAATTCCGTGCATCTCGTTTAAGATTTCTTGTGCATGTTCATTGCGTTTTTGTTCGTTGATTTCGTAATCTTTGAAAGTTTGTCCGAGTTCCGAATGTAATTTCTTGAATTTTTCGATACTCATTTTATGCGGCCTTTAATTTATCCCAAGCAGCCTTGAGAATTGAGAATTGTTTCTGAGTTTCTTCCGAAGGTTTTTTGCTGAGTTCATTGTAGCGTTTTTCAAGCCCTTCATATTCACCAATTAAGCGTGAACCTTCGTCAAGGTAAGCCTCAACTTTTTCTTTGAGAGCGTTATTTTCTTCTTGCTGTTCTTTGAGAAGAGTTTCAAATTCTCTGGTCTTGTTCAAAAATTCTTCTGCCTGTTCTCTGAATTTGGCTTCGTACTCATCTGACGCTTCTTTGTAGCCTTGTTCGTATCCTTCTTTGTAACTCCCCTTTTTGCCTACGAAATACCCCCAAATCCAAGCACCTGCCGCACACACTGCACCTAACAAAAATGCAAGTCCGCTGTTATCATTATCACTCATAATAACTTCCCCTTTCTAAAAATACTTTTTGAACTATATTACAGTTTTTTTTTTTTTGTCAACTATTTTATATTCATGAAAGCACAAAAACATAAACAAAGCCATCATAACAGCAGACCGCCTGTAGCCTCTTTACTATAATAGTAAAATATGACTCATACCAATCTCAAATTATGGAAGTGTAAAAGTTAATGGAACTTGCAAAAAGATTTGATAAGCAAAAACCTTCGGGAATGGTGCGTGTGTTTCAGGCAATAGATAACATGCATGACGTGTTAAATCTCAGCATCGGAGAACCCGATTTCGTAACTGAACCCGACATAGTAGACGCAGCCGCAAAAGCCGCAAAAGAAGGTTTCACTCATTACCCCCCGTTACAGGGCTATCTTGATGTCCGCGAGGCCGTATGCGCATACTGGGAACGTCATCACGGATTCAAAGCTACACCCGATGAAGTGTGTATGACTGTCGGAGGTCTTCATATTCCGTGGCTTGCATTCGGGGCATTATTGAATCCCGGCGATGAAGTCATGCTCATAGAACCGTATTTTACGCCCTACGAATCACAGATACGCGATAACGGAGGCGTTCCCGTCTGCATTAAGACACGCGAAGAGAATAATTTTGCACCCAGTATTGAAGAACTCAGAGCATCAGCAACATCAAGAACACGCGCAATAATCTTGAATTATCCCGGCAATCCTTCGGGAAGAGTTGCAGCGCGTAAACAGCTTGAAGAGATTGCAGAGTTCGCCGAAGAAAGAGATTTAATTGTTATCAGTGATGAAATCTACGAGTCAATGGTCTTCAATGGAACGCATACATGTTTCGCGAATATTCCCGGCATGAAGGAACGTACACTATTAGCATCAGGACTCTCAAAGAGCCATTGCATGACGGGCTGGAGAATCGGCTATGTCTTTGCTCCCAAGAACGTAATAAACAAAATGTGCGTACTGTCGTCATATCAGACTTACGGAGTCAATGACCTCTCACAGAAGGCAGCATGTTACGCGCTCAACACTCAGGACGATAAAGTGAAAGAACGCGCAAAAGTTTTCGGTGAACGAATGAAGGCAGTAGAGGCAAGATTAAACGCAATGAAAGGTGTTAAATGTCATCCTGCAGAAGGAGCGTTTTATCTCTTCCCGGATATTTCAGGAACGGGACTCACGAGTGAAGATTTTACGTGGCGGCTGCTCGATGAAGAACATGTTGGAGTTATTCCCGGAAGCGCATTCGGTGCTACAGGCGAGGGATATATACGCATAGCATGTACGCAGTCAATGGAAGTCTTAACGGAAGCGATGAACAAAATGAATGAATTCTGCATGAAGTTAAGCAAATAAATTTTTCAGGCTCTAAAACATTGCCGCCGCTGATATTTAATGATACACTTTCACTTATCCATATTAAAACTATCATTAAATAAATCAACAGGAGGGTTTAAGCCTATGAAACGTTTTATGCTTATTGTTTCATTAATCAGTGCTGTGGTCTTAATCAGTGTCCCGGACATTGTCGAGGCCGCAGACGAACGCACTTACATTAAGCCGGTCTTCACGGAAAATTCAAACGGTCCTACAATCGGTACTACGGTCAAATCGGCAATCGAGGTAAACGGTAAATATTACCGCGATTCAAACGGCAACGGTGAACTTGATCCGTTCGAGAACTGGGAACTTGATACTGATACGCGCGTCAAAGATTTAGTATCACGTATGACAGCAGACCAGAAACTCGGAATGCTGACCATTGGAGACAGAAGCCCCGGTGCATCTCTGGATATTGATTCGCTTGACGGACTGCTTGACGAATACACCGGCGAGATAAGCAATATGTTCGGAACATATCAGGTTGTCGGAACAACGAAGGCAATCGGTGAACTTGGTATGCGTCATTTTATCTTCCGTCAGAGTCCCACTCCCGCCAATATTGCCCGCTGGAACAACGCAATGCAGCAGGTAGCAGAGAGCACAGACAACGGAATACCTGTCGTGATAGTCTCAAACAGCCGTAATGAAAATGCTGAAATGATTTTCGGAATGAATGATGCTTCGGGTATTTTCTCGACATGGCCGGGTACACTTGGACTTGCGGCGGCGGCACTTGGAGATATTAAAGCAGGCGGAAATGCACAGTTAATCACGGACTTTGCAGAAATTGCCCGGACTGAATGGGATGCTTCAGGACTCAGAAAAGGCTATATGTATATGGTCGATGTCGTAACTGATCCGAGATGGCAGCGCGGTTACGGGACATTCGGAGAACGTACTGACTTCGTTACGGATGCCATAACACGTATAATCAAAGGCTTTCAGGGCAGCTCTGAAGGTGTGCAGTCAAACGGAGTCGCACTCACGATTAAGCATTTTCCCGGCGGTGGTGCACGTGAAAACGGTTTTGACCCTCATTATTTCTTAGGACGCAGGAATGTTTACCCGACTGAAGGATCACTCGAAAAATATCATCTTCCTCCGTTCAAGGCCGCTGTCGATAATAATGCCTCGTCAATCATGCCCTACTACGCTAAGCCTTACCCGGAAAAGAGCAAAACTCAGACATACAATGGAAGAGAAATAGATTTAAGCGAGGAAGTCGGATTTGCATTCAATAAGGCGATAATAACAGATTTTCTTCGCGGCACATTGGGCTTCAAGGGATATATTAATTCGGACACTGGCATACTCGGCAATATGGCATGGGGAGTTGAAGATCTCGACAGGGCAACTCAGGCAGCTTACGCTATCAATGCAGGCACGGATGCAATTTCAGGTCTTACGGACGTTACAGTATTACTCGAAATGTATGAAAAGGGCCTTCTGAGTGATGAACGTCTTGATGAGGCCGCCGGTCGTCTGCTTAAAGAAGAATTTCTGCTTGGTCTCTTTGAGAATCCGTACAGAGATCCCGACAATGCAGAAGCCGCAGTAGTTAAAGCACGTGCAGATGAACGCGTATATAAGGCTCATCAGAAATCTGTTGTCCTGCTGAAGAATACGAATAAAACTCTCCCATTGACCAGTGCAAAATTATCAGGCAAAAAAGTTTACGCTGAATTCTTCAACAAGTCAGGCAATACATCAGATGCAACATCGGCACTCAGAGCAAGTTTAACCGAACGCGGAATGACAGTTACGGATGATTACACTGAGGCTGATTATGCAATACTCTTCATTGATCCTTCGTCAGGAAATTATTCGTCAGCTACTGAAGGATATTTAGAGTTAGACATCTGCGAGAGCAAAGACGTTGTGAAAGTTGACCCTGAGACAGGCAAACCCACAAGTGAAACATGCAAAGAGACAACGCTGAAAGATGCGGACAAGATTGCATTGATTGCCATTGCTGTACACCTTAACGGCGGTTCTGTAATCGCAAACGTCAATATCAAACTCCCGTGGCTTATGGGCAATGTTGAACCTTACGCTGATGCATTAACCGCAGGATTTGACACTGTAACTGATGCTACGATTGATGTCATTACGGGAGTATACAGTCCTACGGGTGTACTGCCGGTAACACTGCCCAGAAATGACGCGGTTATATTCGTTGATGATAACGGAGACTGCATTTCTCCTAACGATGTAGCAGGTTATGACAAAGATAAATATCTTCCGTCTGAACTGTTAGATTCAAACGGCAAGGGCTACGCATATAAAGACAGTGCCGGGAATTATTACGAGTCATTATTCGGACTGTCAATATCATCATCGGACGAATCAACAAAACCAGGCAGTTCAAGCGGCGGATGTGATACGGGCTTAAGCATTATGGGCTTGTTTGCAATGGCAGGTTTATGCGTGAATTTCATGAAGAAACGTTAAGAATAATTTTAATGCATGGCCTCCTGTGTTTATGCAGGGGGTCTTATTATTATCATCAAAGGCAGATACATGAACATACCTGCCCGATTGAATGATTGAATGAGTTTAGCCCATCATCATTAACGCAAAGACTTTCGCATTGTTCACGATGTATTTTATCTCTGTGAATTCATCAGGCTGATGTGCAACGTCTCCGCATTCCTGACTCCAGACAACAGCAGGTATGTTTTTACGTCTGAAGAGAGCCGCAAATGTTCCTCCTCCGATACCGCCGGTTACAGGTTCAACATTCAGAACATCACGGACGCATTTCGTCAGTAACTTCACAACTTCACTGTCAGGACTCGTTACAGGTGCCGCGTCTGTACGGTCAATATCAACATCAATCTTTGCACCCGTCTTCTTCTCGACCTCTCTGCATATCTTCATGACTAAATCAATCACATCATCAAGATTAACTTCGGGTAATACACGACAGTCAAAATCGAATCTTTCTTTTCCGGGAACGATATTAACTGCCTGAACGTTAGCGAGTCGTCTTGTAGGCTCAAACGTTGAGAACGGATAAGTAAACATGTTATTTTCTTCCGGGAATGCCTTATGCAGTGCCTCGTCAACTTCATACGCAAGCATGTTTGCAGCACGGCACGCATTTATTCCCCTGTGAGGCAATGCTGCATGTACCTGCCTGCCTGTAACTGTGAATGCAAGTCTTAACATGGCCTTCTCTGCTGCCTCAATGAAATCTCCGTTGTCATTTCCCGAATCAGGCACAACAACTAAATCATCATTCCTGAATATATTTCTCTCAAGCAATGGCTCAAGTCCGTAATGACTGCCCATTTCCTCATCTGCAACGAACGCAAGCAGTACCGTATATTCAGGTTCAAGCCCTGCATCAAGAATTGCTTTCAGTGCAAAAAGTGATGACACTAAACACGTTCCGTTATCGCTCACGCCGCGCCCGTATAACCTTGAGCCTTTGATTACAGGGTCAAAAGGATCATGAGTCCATGAAGACAGATCGCCTTCGGGAACTACATCAATGTGCGTGAGAATGCATAATCTCTGCGATTTCTTTCCGGGATACTCAAGAAAGAGTGAAGGACGATAACCCGACGGTGATTTTGAATCTTCAACGCGTTCAATTTGAATTTTTGCTTTGCTCAGTCCAAGTTCATGAATGATTCTCTCAAGCTCAGATATTTTTGCGTCTTCTCCGGTTCCGCCGTTATGAGGAGACACTGCCGGAATTCTGCATAAACGCGTGAGTGATTCAGTCATGAGGGATTCAAGTTTTTCTGCTTCAGTGAGAATTTTACCGCGCAATTAATTCACGCCTTTCGTTTTTTTTTTCTATTCTACACCGGCAGAGATAAATTTATGCAAGTTTAATCGAGCTTAAGAAATCGTTATTATTCTCCGTCTGTCTCAGCTTATCGAGAATCAAATTCAATGCTCCGGCCTCATCAACACCCGCAATTCTCTTGCGCAAAATCCATAAGCGTTTTAATTCATCGTCGGGCATAAGTAATTCTTCGCGTCTCGTTCCTGATTTCGTGATGTCAATCGCAGGGAAAATTCTCTGTTCCGCAAGTTTACGCGACAAATGCAGCTCCATGTTGCCCGTGCCTTTGAACTCTTCGTAAATCACATCGTCCATTCTTGAGCCCGTATCTGTGAGTGCTGTGCCTATTATCGTGAGACTTCCGCCCTCCTCAAAATTTCTCGCAGCACCGAAAAATCTCTTCGGGAAATACAAGCCGGACGGGTCAAGTCCTCCCGATAAAGTTCTTCCTGAAGGCGGTACAGTCAAATTTGATGCCCTCGCAAGCCTCGTGATTGAATCAAGTAAAATCACTACATCACGTTTTGCCTCAACGAGTCTCTTTGCCTTTTCGAGCGCAAGATTAGCGACTCTGATATGTTCATCTGCTGGACGGTCAAATGTCGATGCAATGACTTCACCGTCAATTGAGCGCGCAATGTCTGTAACTTCTTCCGGGCGTTCGTCAATCAGCAGGGCCATGATGATTATGTCCGGCGAATTTGATGCGATTGCCTGTGCTATGCGTTTAAGCAGAGTGGTCTTTCCTGCTTTAGGCGGCGATACGATCAATGCCCTCTGTCCGAATCCAATCGGCGCAAACATGTCAACGAGTCTTGTCGCTAAATCCTTTGAATCATATTCGAGACTTAATCTTCTGTCCGGGAAAATCGGCGTTAACTGCGCGAACATCGGCCTGCGTCTTGAGTGTTCAGGGTCTGAGAAATTTACGGTCTCAACACGTAATAATGCCTCGTAGTGTTCCTGGTCTCTTGGCGGTCGTATCAGTCCCCAGATGACATCGCCGTTGCGTAATCCGAATCTCCGAATCTGCGATGATGAAAGATATACATCACTGTCCGTAGGCAACATTCCTTTTGGCCTCAGAAAACCGAAATTCTCGGGCAATATCTCAAGAGTTCCCCCGCCGAAACGGTAATTCATGCTCTCAGCCTGCGCCCTTAACAGTGAGATAATTAAATCATCTTTTCTCATTGTTACTGGTGCATTCACGTTTAATTCTTTCGCAAGTTTTCTTAAATCAGGCGCACTCCTTGATGAAAGCATTGCATACGTATATTTTGGTTTTGGGTGCTGAACCATTTCACGATGACCGGGACGCATTGAACGTGTTCCATTTCTTGCCTCGCCTGATTCCTGTTCTGATTCTTGTTCTGACTCTGAATCCGAATCTGATTCTGACTCTGATTCTGATTCGGGATAATCTGAATCATCATTCATGATCTCGTCAGGATCATCATATCCTGCATTTTGAATTTCTTCTATTTCTTCGCGCATTTTCTCTTTCACTTCTTCCGGCTCCGGCTGAATCATAATCTCTTCAGGCTCAGGGACTTTTCGTTTTGCGGCTGGCTTTGTTGCCTTTTTTGCTGTCGTTGTCGTCTTGCGTGTACGAGTCTTTTTCTGTTCTTCCTGTTTCGCTGATTCTGTTTCTGCTGCTTTATCTGATGATTTTTTTCTTGGCATGTATTTTTATTCCTTAACGTAAAAGTTTTTGATGATTTTTATGATAATTTTATGATGTGATTGACAATAAACGGGGAGAAAAATTTATATCCCCCCGCGTAAAATTCTAGTTCATTTTGTTTATCAGGCTCAACATCTCCGGGCTTAATGATTTATGTTCACTCCATGCCCTTTCTAACGGACTGAGCACGAGTTTATGATTGATATTGCCTACCATCATTCCTGACTTCCCGATTAAAAGATTCTCAGTTGCGAATGCGCCCATTCGAGTCGCAAGCACAATGTCAAACGATGTTGGAGAACCGCCGCGCTGAATGTATCCCAGAACTGTAACTCTTGCATCATATCCGCCTGAATCCTGTAACTGTTCGCGCATTTCTGCTGCCGTCATTACTCCTTCAGCAAGAATGATAAGCGTATGACTCCGATGTTCTGCGTATGAACTCTTGAGTCTCTTCGTGAGTTCGCCTATACTCAAAGGCAATTCAGGAACAACAACGTATTCAGCTCCTGATGCAACTGCAACTTCAAGCGCAAGAAATCCTGCGTTCCGTCCCATGACTTCAACGATGAATAATCTCTGATGACTCGATGCTGTATCACGTAATTTCATGATTGCCTCAAGTGCAGTGTTTACCGCCGTGTCGAATCCGATTGTCTCATCAGTGCCGGTTATGTCGTTATCAATCGTTCCGGGAATGCCTATTGTCGGAAAGCCTAAATCATGAAGTGCCTTTGCTCCGTGAAATGATCCGTCTCCGCCGATTACTACAAGGCCGTCTATATTTGCTTTTTTCATTTGTTCAAGAGCTTCTTCGCGTCCTTCAGGCGTTTTGAATCTCTCACTGCGTGCTGTTTTAAGAATCGTGCCGCCCCTGTGAATGATGCCGCCTACTGCTGCACGGTCAAGCGGAATAAAATCCCCTTCGATTAAACCCTCATAGCCGCGCATTACTCCGATGCATTCTTTGTCATTGAACATGCATGTGCGTGCTACTGCCCGGACTGCCGCGTTCATTCCGGGTGAGTCTCCTCCGCTCGTGAGTACAGCGATACGGTCCATCTTTATCATAATAACAACTCTCTTCCTTTCGTGTATTTCGTCATATATTTCATGCTGTGTATTTCGTGGAATTGCATTAATATTTTAGCTATTGAGACTGCAGTTCGTCTATTCGTGAATTCACTTCATTATATTCTTTGTCGAGTGCCTCAAGCTGTTTTCTTAATGCATTTCTGTCATCGTCTAATTTGTTCATGCGTTTAATCAGACGGTCAATTTCAAGTCTCGTTGCTGCTTTTCCGCCGCCTACTTTGCCTCTGTCTTTCGCTAAGTCCCATACCCACATTACATCACCCTGCGGTGCTAATGCTATGCTGGGTGCACTGTCGAATACGAGTCTTATATCTCTTGCGCCTGAGAGAACTTCTTTTCCTGTCTTGGGATCATAACGCGGAAAGAAAACCATTCCGTCCCGTGATCCCTGTAACCTGAAATTGAATCTCTTCTCATAATCTACAGGAGTATATTTCGTTCTGCCTATCATCATTGTGATGTGCTTATCGAACGGCTGAAGGTACATCGGAATTCCCCTGACTGTGATTGAAATGTGAAACGGAATCGATTCTGCGAGATTTAAATTTTTCAGGAGAGTGTATTTATAATTTTCCATTTCGTCAGCTGTCCATAAATTTTTTTCGGCCTCTGAGGCTACAAGTGCTTCAACGTATTCATTTGAGTAATATGTAGCTCTGATTACGATTTCCTGATCTCCTTCTTTAGACACGGCTTTGGTCTCATGACTCCATCTTTTGAGAATTTCTTCTCCGTTGTCTGCTGCAAATGATGCTGTGCATACTGTGAGTGAAAATAGAATGAATAACGCAATAAATTTTTTACCGGGCATGTAAACGTTCCTTCCGATTTGAATTTACATTTGGGATTGAATGTTAATGAGTCGAAAAATTTTTTAATTATTATACAACAAGATTAAACTCTGTCCATGTATAACTTGATTAAAATCATGCAGTAAGAGTTAAACTTTGCAACGAATTAGTTAATATGATATTCTAATTCACATTCATAAAAAAATCTTACACAAACATAAAAAGGAGGAGCTTGTCGGATATGGGATTTCGTACAATTGAAGAGCTTTGCGCCGAGCTTGAAGAGAAACGCAAATCATCAGCTGCCGGCGGAGGAAAAGAAGCTGTTGAAAAGCAGAAATCCAAAGGCAAAGGAACAGCCAGAGAACGCATAGCACAGCTGCTTGATCCTGATTCATTCGTAGAGATTGACGAGTTCGTAACGCATCGATGCAATAACTTCGGACTTGAAGAAAGAAAGCCGTTAGGGGACGGAGTAGTAACAGGCTGGGGAACGATTGAAGGCAGAAAAGTCTTTGTGTACAGTCAGGACTTCACGGTCTTTGGAGGCTCATTAGGCGAGAAGCACGCAGATAAAATTTGCAAAGTTATGGACATGGCCATGCAGATGGGATGCCCTGTGATAGGCATTAATGACTCAGGCGGAGCAAGAATTCAGGAAGCACTTGATGCTCTTAACGGCTACGGAAAAGTCTTTAAGCGTAACGTCATGGCCTCCGGAGTGATTCCACAGTTCAGCGTCATAATGGGACCAACGGCAGGAGGAGCAGTATACAGTCCTGCACTGACGGATTATATTTTCATGGTAGACGGTGAAAGCGTAATGCACATTACCGGGCCTGAAGTGATCAAGGCAGTAACGGGAGAGGCAATCACGAGTGAAGATCTCGGCGGAGCATGTGCGCATAACACCGTGAGCGGAGTTGCACACTTTGAGGCCAAAGACGAATCAGAATGCTTCGCTCAGGTTCGCAAGGTCTTATCATATTTGCCGCTGAATAATCTTGATGATGCCCCGTTCAAACAGACATCGGATGATGTGAATCGCGCTGATGTTACACTTCGTGAATTAGTTCCCGTGAATCCCAACAAGGGCTATGACGTTCATGAAGTACTTTCACGTGTCCTTGATGACGGAGAATTTACTGAAGTGCAGTCAGGCTTTGCGAAGAATATTGTCGTGGGATATGGCCGCATGGGAGGACGTGCAGTAGGAATCGTAGCGAACAATGCAGATGTTCTTGCAGGCTGTCTTGATATTGACGCGTCAGATAAGGCTTCGAGATTCATCCGTCATTGCGATGCGTTCAACCTTCCGATTGTAACGTTCGTAGATGTACCCGGATATTTGCCCGGAGCAGATCAGGAACATAACGGAATAATCCGCAAGGGTGCGAAAATGCTTTATGCCTACAGTGAGGCAAGCGTCCCAATGGTAACGGTGATAATGCGCAAGGCTTACGGCGGAGCATATATCGCAATGGGAAGCAAAGTACTCGGTGCTGATGTCGTGTATGCATGGCCTCAGGCAGAAATTGCAGTCATGGGTGCTGAAGGTGCTGCAAGTATCGTATTCAGGAAAGAGATTGACGGAG
>JAFPWQ010000285.1 GCA_017394925.1 Synergistaceae bacterium | reverse complement strand
TTTAAAAAAAAAAAAAATGAATTAAAATCACTCTAACACCACAAAAAATATTCACAGGAGGGATTTTTAAATATGGAACACACGACTCTTGTATGGAATTTCATTAATAGTGCCGTTGGAAGGTTTGTTGTTACTTTTGCAGGAGGCTTTATTGCGGGGCTTATAACAGATGCTGTCATAAGGAAAATGATTGATGATAAAAATGAACGCAGAGAAAATATATTAAGAGGCTGCTTTGGTGATCCTATGTATGCCGTATCATTTGAACTCAGAGAAGTTAGAGACTGGATAAATTTGCACAGGGATATGCTGCGTGAAGGATGCAAGGCTGTAATCTTTAAGCTGAACGACAAAACAATGAGTATGCTGGTAAGTGAATGTAACATAAATTTCGACAAAGTGAAATATATTGTTATAGCTATTGTAGGCAAAAATGAAACGGATATAAGAGCTTCACTTCTTGTGAAATATGAGAAACTTGACGCAAAACTTGAAGAGTTACTTGCTCCCGGCAAAGGTGTCGTAGTAGTTGAAGGATAAGATATGTGGGACTTAATTATAAAAATCGGATGCGCATTAGTTTTTGGATTAGTCGTTACAATCGTAATCGATGGAATCATTACGAAAAGCGAAATCGAGAAAAAGATGCGCGAGCGTAATTTGAAACGTGCATTAGTGGAATTAATAGACAAAAGTACTAACGTTATCAAGCTTAAAGATCTTGACAATTTAACTCAGCTTGAACTTCACGGCGGCGGAATATCAGATGATATATACAAAGGACAGGAGATTTACGCATAGACTACCATGATAGTGCTGAATACTATAAACAAAATACTTCAAAAATGGCTGGCACCTGAGAATGAAGTTATTGTTACTTACAGGGATACAGTTACGCTTGAATTATGTACAAATATCGTAAAACAGGCTCGCAAAGAGAATCATGAAATAGAATTATTTACGCTGTCAGTGGTCAGGAACGAAGCCCCGAAAAATAATAATGACAAATTCATAGTAACAATCAGCTTCATGAATAAGCAGCATTTCCCAATAAACGGCGGACATGTTTTTCATGCAGGTAAAGTTGACGAAGATTTTACGGAACTGCTTAGAGGCCGGGAGTCCGTAACGCTTCAAATATTAAAGACGGAGGAATAGAACGACATGTTGATTATTATAGGAATTCTGGCGTTAGTGGCAGCTGGTGCATTCATCGCTTATCATATATTTCTTAATTTAGAAACACTTAACAATAAGATGAAGGAAAAGGCAAAACTTGAAGGTGCCAAAAAAGTTTTAGCTGCAAACCTTAAAGACATGTGCAGAAATTGTGATAATGTTCATACAATGGAGGAAATTGATAAGCTTGTGCAAGAAGGACACACCGATGTTCTCGCAGCAACTGATGAAAACGGTGAAATAATCGGAGAAGTTGATCTCATGACGGATGACAAACCTGTGCGGGATGAAGCAGTGAAGAAGCTCTTCGGTAAGCAGGGAATGGTGGTTACTGTGGTATGAGAATATATATCTGCATTCCTGAGAGACTAAATCATGAACTGGATAACATACGAACTGATTTATGCACTTCTCTGGAAAAATATTACGGTTATATTGACAGAGGCGAAATAGAATTTTTTGCAGGTTCTTCAAGGACAATTGAAGTTTACATTATGGAAAAAGCACTAAACGGAGATGATATAGATATACGGAATAAAATAAATTCTTTGCTGAGCAAAATTGATTTTGATCTTATGATTGATGTTAAGCTGAACTATCAGAGATTCAATCCTGATTTCAGGCCTTCCTCGCGAAAACTGCAAAAGAATAATGCTCCGGCTGTAAGTGAGGACGTACAAGAGAAAGAAAAAGACAGGAAGCTTGAAGAATTTGATTACGAAAAATTATCTCTGAACTATCACGCAGAAAAACCGCATTACACATTCAATCAGGTAATACTTCCTAAAAAGACGCTCAATAAAATATTAGATGCAGCAGCGACCATTCAAGTTGAAGAAAAAGTTTTCGATGAATGGGGATTACGCAGCATTATCCCTTATGCAGCTTCAGTTGTGAGCTTTTACGGTTCACCAGGAACAGGCAAGACTATGACGGCAGATGCAGTTGCTCATAAACTTGGGAAAAAGATAATCCGTGCGTCATATGCTGACATTGAGAGCAAATATCACGGTGAAGGTCCTAAAATGGTAAAAGCTATATTCATGGCAGCTGAACGTGAAGATGCTGTGTTATTTATCGATGAATCTGAGTCGCTTTTGTCGAAGAGGCTCACTAATGTGAATTCTGGTTCCGAACAGGCGATTAACTCAATGAGAAGTCAGCTGTTAATGTGCCTTGAACAGTTCAGAGGAATCGTAATCTTTGCTACAAATCTTGTTGAGAATTATGATAAGGCTTTTATCTCACGGCTAATCAGCATAGAGTTTCTGCCTCCTGATAAAGAAGCAAGACGGGCAATATGGGACAGGCATTTACGCGGTGAAGGTCTGAGAATTCCGTTGAGTGATGACGTTAATCCTGATGAGCTTGCAGAAAAATATGATACGTTCTGCGGAAGAGAGATAAGGAATGCAGTTAAAGATGCGTGCGTAAAAACTGCAAAAGAAAATAGAGAACTGGTAACACAGGATGATTTGATAAAAGCATGTGAGAAGGTTAAAACAGACAAGGAAGAAAATGAGAGAAAAGAAACAAAAAGCGCACTGAAGAATCTATTGCAGAAGAAAATTAATTCCAGCCGCAATAATTCAGGAGTAAAATATTTTTCTTCTCGTCCGTACGTAATGTATCGTCCCCGCAGGCATTGAACTATAAAATCACTGTCCGAATATAAAAATCCCCATGCAAGGCTGTCTGATTCACAAGCATGGAGAATTTTTGCTTTTCGTGTACATTCATTCAATCACTTTTAATTTCTCAGGAATTCGTTTCATGCTTCTGCTCATGCTTCTGCTCTGAGGCCTTGAAGTTATACACCGGCTTTATCTGCGCAATCACATCAACAGTTGCGCCTATATGCTTTAATATCATATCAGGACTCTTATATGCCATAGGTGATTCATCAAGTGTGCCTTCGTCTATGCATGTCGTGTATATTCCGTTCATTGCATTTCTGAATTCCTCAAGCGTTAATTTGCTCTGTGCTTCACTCCTGCTTAATATTCTCCCTGCTCCGTGAGGTGCTGAATAATTCCAGTCGGGATTGCCTTTGCCCCTGCAGATTAAAGCTCCGTCTCTCATGTTCATGGGGATTAACACGCGTTCACCTGAATGTGCTGCGATTGCTCCCTTGCGCAAAATCATTTCGTCCGTATCGATATAATTATGTGTCGTGTGAAACGAATCGAACTCATGAATCGAATGCTTTAATATTCCGGTCATCTCAAGCAGAACTTCAGCTATAGTTTCACGGTTAAGCCTCGCAAACTCCTGGCATATTTTCAGGTCATGAATGTAATCATCAAAATATTTTCCCTCAAGGCCGCATAAATATTCAGGTGTATCACTCTCTTCACGTTTTATCTGCTTTAATGCCTCTTCGATTTCTTTCTCTCGTCCCTGCTCTTTGTATGTCCTGATTAATTCCCCGCGCTGACGTATATATTTCTCGTTATTATCATGCTCAAGTGATACAGCCATGCTCTGATATAATCCTGCGACCTGTCTGCCCAGATTCCTGCTGCCCGTGTGAATGACAAGATAATATGTTCCGTCATCTGAACGGTCAATCTCGATGAAGTGATTCCCTCCGCCTAATGTGCCAAGACTGCGATTTATTCTGTTCGGTGTACTGAGTGATGAGCAGCATATCAGACGCGACAAATCAAATTGTTTCTGTCTCTTATTCCAGACGTTATAGCCTGAAGGGATAAAGTGTGCGGCCTCATCGAATTTCGCAAGATTTATTTCCTCATGGCCAAGATTTACCGTGAACATTCCGCATCCTATATCAACGCCAACAAGATTAGGAACTGCCTTGTCCGTTATTGTCATTGTCGTACCGATTGTACAGCCTTTACCTGCATGGACATCGGGCATGATTCGAATCTTTGAGCCTGAAAAATTTTTTTGATTACATATCTCCTGAATCTGAATACGCGCTGACTCGTCAATCTCATCGCTGTAAATTATTGCCGTGTTATATTCTCCGTGAATTTCAATCATAATTTCTTCTCATCTCCTCCCGTTATGCACACATTTTATATTATTTTACTGCGCTTATTTTGCCTTCATGGCGGCAAGTTCTCCGCGTATCTTCATTAAGATTTTTCCCAGATGATTCTCGCCTTCACCTGTAGCCGTATCAATTCCCCAGAAAACATCGCCCAAGTCATTTCCCTCAATGAGAATTCTTTCGCCAGTGTTAATTAATTTCTGTGCAATGTCTTCATGCTGAGTGAATTTTGCGCGCAGAATTTCTTCCATGATTCGTATCTTCACGTCTTCCCAGTCTGAACGCAGTTTAACTCTCTTCCCTGCTATCTTGCTCTCATCAGGATTATATTTCGTGAATGCGAGTCTTTCTTCATTCGTCATGCACTTCTGAGCCTGAAATGCCGCCTCTGAACTTCCGTATGTGAGTCCGTCATATTCAATGCTGACTTCGTAAAAGTTGCTGAGAAATTCATACTCATTCTCAAATTCTGTTATGCTGTTCATGATTGCAAATTCTTCCTTTCGTTAATCCTGATGTGCATAGTATAACCTGCTTCTTATTCTTTTCATTGATGAGATATTAACATATGCCTGAAGATAATGCGAAAGATATATTTGCAGGTAAAACGGCTACGGAAATTGCCGCATACTATTTTGAACATGGCCATTCACCCGAAGAAATGAAAGAGATCATGAACAGTGAGAGAAACCCTTCACTCAATGCAATAATACGTATAGCTAATTCGGTCTTGCCCTTGCCCTGTGAGATTTGATCTTCAAGTGCCGCTGCTCTGAAGTCAATCAGAATCATTGTACCGTCTTCCCGATGAGTGGCACAACGTTTTTCACGTTCTCAACGGTTACAGTATCGTCTTCGGTCGTATTGCGTTCACATAAATTCTTACTGTAATATTCTTTAATTGCGACGGGCTGATCAAATTTTCTGTCCCATGCCGCATATGTTATTCCGAATCCCCCTGAACTTATTACTGCTCCGATCTGGTATCTGCCGTCATTGAGCAGCGTACCTTCTTCGAGGTGATGTGAATCCGAATCATGATACGGATCATAACCGCAGTGAGGACATTTTGCTTCATCATCTTTAATTAACCTCATGCATTTTGAACAATAAAACTCTTCGCCTATGTTCATTTATGCCGCCTCCTTTGATTAAAATAAATTTTACTGCATGAAAAAAAAATCCCCTCACCATTAAGGCAAGAGGATTAATATGTTTCGTGTTATATTTCACGCATTATCATTCTTCGGGCTTCATATATCGATAACCCGTGCTTATCTGCAATTGCTTTCACGTCTTCATATTCGGGGATGCGTCTCAGTGTCTCATCATAAATCATAGTAGTCTTCACATGAATATCACCCAGTGAAGTATTCACGCATTCAATCTTCCAGTTTAATCTGAAACGGTCATATTCCTTCACTCTGACGCCCTGTGATGTTGTATTCTCAAGAATGATACGTGATAGCTTCAGTGTGTCGTCGGGTCTGGACAGACAGCAAAGTTTTATTCCTGGTCTTGATTTCTTCATGTATATATTCTCAGTCCAGACATCAAGAGCATGGCCGGCAAATAATTTTTCGATTACTGGCTCATAATCCTGCGGGTTCATGTCGTCAATATTGCATTCAATCAGTGCGAGTTTTTCGTGAATCATGCCGTTCACATCATCATTGCCCGACTCAATCATCAATGCGCGTAAGACATTAGGCATGTCATTTGATTCACGATTGCCCAGACCAAAGCCGGACGCAATGATTCTTCCTGAAGGCAGCGAACAGAATCCGTCAGCAAGAATTTTCACAAGCAATGCACCAGTAGGAGTCGTGCGTTCCATCGGTGAACCAGACGAGAATACCGGCAGGCCATGAAGCAGATACTCAGAGGCAGGAGCAGGAACGGGCAAAATTCCGTGTGCGCATTCGACAGTCCCTGAGCCGACATTCACGGGTGAGCATAATACACGCGGCCAGTTCAACGCCTCCATAAGAATAAATGCCCCGGCAATATCAATAATGGAATCAACTGCTCCGACCTCGTGAAAATGAATCTTATCGGGTGTAGTTCCGTGTACGTGTGCTTCGGCCTCCGCAAGAATCGAAAACGCACGGATTGATTCACGTTTGACCCGTTCGGATAATTCACTTGAGAATATCATTGATTCTATATCTGACAAATGCCGGTGATGATGTTCATGTTCGTGAGTGTGATTGTGTTCGTGATGATTCAGTTTAACATCGAAATTTATTCCTGCTATGCCGTTTTTGTTTGCATGTTCTATAACGAGTTCATATTCTTCCGGGTCTAATGCTTTTATCTTTTTGATTCCTTCTGTCAGGACTGCAGGAGACGGTACGAGATTCAATAATGCGCCTATAAACATATCGCCTGCAATACCAGCAAAGCAATCGAGATATAAAGTTTTCATTTATTATTTACTATCCTTCTTTCCGATGAAAAAATACTGAGGGGACTGACGCGTATATGATAACAATTCTTCAAACGGGTCTGCTTTCTTCGGTGGCTCTGACGGTTCTATTTTATGTTCAGGATTCACTGACGCGTGATATGGTCTCGCACTCCCCGATACACTGCGCAGAATCGTATGCTGATTATCACCCGTCAGCATGGGAACAACTGAAGAGGCGTTAAACTCACAGCAAAATGCAATATCTTCAGCGTAACCGATATGTTCAAGATACAACGCATGTTCTGATTTCCTGACGTATTCATGCAGATCTTCGCTTCTGTTCTGCCATAACGATAACGCAATCTTCGCGCTGTCAGTCATGAGTGTCCTGCCATGTGATTCAAGCTCTTCGATTATTGCCCCTGCACATAACGTATCTTCCCATGAAGGCCGTCTCTTTCTTCCTGAACATAACAGCCCGATTCGATTTCCGATTGTGAGCGCATAATCAAGAACTGATGATGCATTTCTCATGCTTGCGGCGAGTACTGGACTTCCTGATGATGCAGCTTCGAGCAATGCTACAGTTCCGTTTGTTGTCGACATAACTCCGCAATAATGATCTTGAATCAATTCATAATTCAGTTCAAGCGGCGAATTCCCAAAATCAAAACCTTCCGGAGGAATGCCGTTTACTTCCCCCATCAATAACGGAGAAGATCCGCGCTCTTTGAGTTCAAGCACAAGACGTTTTGCCTCATCAGGAGTTCTGACCGGATATAATTCAGTTCCGCCGAGTTCAAACCAGCGTGTCATTACGGTTGTAGCTCTCAGAACATCAATGACAATCCAGACATCAGCAACTGGTAAATATTTATCTTCGCCGCATGAGAAAACTACATCAGCTTCAAATGAGTCTGGCATGAATCAATACGCCTTCGCAAATATCGTGAGCCTTCCGTCAGATTTGCCTGTGATTATGCATTTGCCTGTTCCTGTGTTGGGCAATATACATCTCGGAGTTGCGCCGGTCTCCTCGCGTATTTTCACTTCATCTTCGGGTGTACCAGCGAAATATGCGCGCACGAAGCCTCCCTGTGAATCAATAATTTCTTTCAGCTCATCATAACTCTTTGTGTCATGTGTATTTGCGTCTCTGAAATCTTTTGCTCTCGTGAACATATTCACCTGAATATCATTGAGCGTCTTTTTGACTTCGGGAATCACATTCTCAAGTTTTACGTCAGCTTTTGCTCCCGTGTCCCTGCGTACGAGTCTCACAGTTCCGGCGGCCATGTCCTTCTCTCCAAGTTCAAGTCTCAAAGGAACGCCCTTCTGTAAATGCATAAAAAATCTGTCGCCCGGTCTCATATGAAAATTATCGTCAACTTTAACGAACATTCCGCCTAATTCAGCATTAAGTTTTTCGGCAAGCTCTTTAGCCTTCGGGAATATGTCATGCTCTGCTATATTTTCGTCTTTTGAGATTGGTAGAATAACGGCCTTAACGGGTGCGATTCTTGGAGGCAGAATTAAGCCGTCATTGTCTGAGTGAGTCATGATAACTGCTCCGATTGTACGC
>JAFPWQ010000037.1 GCA_017394925.1 Synergistaceae bacterium | reverse complement strand
TCTTAACGATAACGGCAATAAACTGGCTGAACAGTCCGAATGTGCCTTTGTTCGACATGGCCATAAAATTTGTGGTTCAGATGGCGGCAGGCGGAGCTATGGGTTTCATCATGGGGAAACTTGCATGCTATGCGATTCAGAAACTCGAAGTTGCGAATGAGGCATTATATCCTGTATGGGGAATATGCATAGTATTAACGACATTCGGACTTACTGAGACAGTTTACGGCAACGGTTATCTTGCGGTATATATATGCGGCATCGTAATGGGAGGAGGAGATTTTCTGTACAAGTACAGCCTTCAGAGATTTCACGAGGGATTCGCATGGCTCATGCAGATTACAATGTTCTTAGTTCTCGGTCTTCTCGTTACGCCTACGGAATTAATGAACGTATCAGTCATTAAAATGGGAATGTTAATATCATGCTGCTTAATGTTCCTCGCAAGACCCATAGCTACATTCATATGTACACTCTTCAGCCGCTTTAACTTCCGCGAGAAATTATTCGTATCATGGACAGGACTCAGGGGTGCAGTTCCGATTATCCTCGCGACATACCCGTTGACCGAAGGACATCCGCAGGCAAGATATATGTTCAACGTGATATTCTTCGTTGTCATAACGTCAGTCATAATTCAGGGGAATACACTCGCAGATGCCGCAAAGCTCCTGAAACTTGATGCAGTTGTTCGTGAGGCTAAGACATGGACATTGAATTTCGACAGGACACCGACATCAGGCAATGATGAGACACGCGAACTCGATTTAACGCCTGAGTCTTTTGCTGTAGGTCTTGCGGTCAAAGATCTGAGATTTCCTGAAGGAGTTACGATTCTATTAATCAATCGCGGAAAGAAATATATGATTCCCAAAGGCGGAACTGTCTTAGAGAGCGGTGACAGCTTATTATTATTCGGTGAACGCTCAAAGCTGCCTGAAGTGATGAATAACCTGACTAAACCCAGAGATACAGAGAATTAGTTTGCTGTGATAATATTTTCACAGACATTATAGAACAGCATAAACTTTTCACTGAGCGAGGGATTTATCATAATGGATACTCAAAAGATTAAAGATTTTTTCAGGGATTTATTCACATTGCGCACAGTATGGATAGACAGAGGTCAGGGTCAATGGACTGTGAAGAAACGATTGCACCCGCTGTTACGGGGAATACTATGCACACTTGCACTAATAGCTTCTCTCACTGTATATGCGGCCATGAAGAATGAAGCACTTCCAGTTCCAGAACCTGAACCGGCAATCGCAAAAATGATTGAACCCGAAAAGCCCGTTGATGTTCAGACGGATACACAGACAAAGCCTCAGAATAATAATCAGCCTGTAGTACTGCCCTTGAAGCCAATAGCAATGAGACGCGAGATTATGCTTCCGTCAGAAATGAATCCTGATACGGACAGAATCATGATACCCGTAAAGAAACCCGAAATCACAATACAGCACGAAGAAGAAAAAACTAGAACGTTCAACATGCCTGATGACGGGAAATATAGAATCTTCGTGAGCAAATCTGAACATAAACTGTGGCTGTTAAACGGAAATGAAATCGTACAGGAATATCCCATTGCAACAGGAAAGAATCCCGGCGATAAACAAAGAATAGGGGATAACCGAACGCCCACAGGTAATTTTAAGATAGTATCTATTGAGAATGCATCAAAATGGTCTCATGATTTCAGAGATGGCAAAGGCAAAATCAAAGGTGCATACGGCCCGTGGTTCTTGAGACTCGATGCTAAAGGCTGGAAGGGAATCGGTATTCACGGAACGCATGACCCTGATTCAAGAGGGACTAACGCAACAGAAGGATGTATAAGACTCAGCAATGAAGATATTGATGAGCTGAAGCAATATGCATATAAGAACATGCAAGTAATCATAAGGGAGAATTAAACAGAATGCTAAAATGCGGAATTGTAGGTTTGCCGCTGTCTGGGAAGTCAACGGTCTTCAATGTAATCACGAGGGCAGGAGCAGAAGTTAAGCCCTACGCAGGAGGAAAGACAGAACCGAATCGCGCGTTAGTGAGTGTACCTGATGAACGATTCGATAAACTGGTTGAGATATTCAAGCCTAAGAGTGAAAAACCTGCTGATGTTGAATTTGTAGATCTTGCAGGACTATCACGTGATGCCGGAAAAGGTGCGGGGCTTGGGAATTCATTTTTATCGTTCGTGTCTGAGAGTGAAGCGTTATTGCATGTCATACGAGTATTCAAAAATTCGTCAGTGCCTCACCCGGAGAACAGCATAGACCCATTGAGGGATTATCACATTGTTGAAGCTGAATTAATTTATCGTGATTTGGGAGTAATCAGCAACAGGTTAACGCGTCTTGAGGAGAAGAAAGCAAAGAAGAAATTAACGCCCGCAGAAATTTCAGAGCTTGAACTCTTAAAGAATCTCGAATCGCATTTACTCGATGAAAAGCCATTGCGCGAATATGAACTCACAGATGAACAGAAGCGTTCACTTTCAGGATTTGCATTTCTGACTCTGAAACCTGAACTCGTAGTTTTGAATCTCGATGATACACAGACAGATGAAAATATTCCTGAGCTTGAAGGCTTAATATCTGAAATGTCGCGTAAAGGCATTAAGAGCGTTCGTGTTTACGGAGCCACTGAAATGGAACTTGAACAGCTTGACCCCGAAGAACGAATCGAATTTATGAAGGATTTAGCCATAACTGAGCCGGGCAGGAACAGATTAATTCACGAGGCATATAAACTTTTGGGATTAATTTCGTTTTTCACGTCGGGCAGTGATGAAGTCAGAGCATGGACGTTACGCGAAGGCTCTAATGCTGTTGATGCGGCCGGAACTATTCACTCGGATTTAGCGAGGGGATTCATTCGTGCTCAGGTCGTAGCGTATGATGATTTCATTGCGAATAATGCTTCCATGTCTGCATGCCGTGATAAGGGAGTCTTGAGGCTCGAAGGCAAAGAATATATTGTGAAGGACGGAGACATGATAGAGATTCGCTTTAACGTGTAAGAGAATAAAATAAAGCCCCCGTTTTTGCGCGGGGGAATTTTTTTTGTGCTATTCCAGTCCTATGTTGAAAAGGTTATCGATTAACTGCTTCTTGAATTGTTCTGTCGCAGATTCTTCTTCGATGCTCTTTTCTCCCGGCCCTGTCGGAATCTTTAATCTGATGCCGAATTTAGCTTCTGATTTCTGTTTTTCTTCGTCTCCGTTCAACACATTAATCGGCAGAAATTCTTCGATAGGCTTCGTAACTTTCAAATTCTCAATACCCGGATTATTCCATGAGCCTGCTATCGTAAATGAAACATTCTGAAAGTCTCTTCCCTGAAGACCCATAACACGCCCGGCAGCATCACGCAATACGTTCCGTGTGAGTCCTCCGGTCATGTACTGAAAGACTCCTTTCATGGCCCCGAGAAAACGATCCAGAAGTTTCAAGTCAAATCTTCCGTCGCACAAGAGCTTTAATCCTTTTCCGGGAATGCCGCATGACCCGTTAATCGTGAAGTATCTGTATAAAGGCTCATCTGCACCGGCTCTTGCACCTGTACCGGGATTCAGGAATACATCTCTGCCGTCCCAGAAGAATGTCCCGTTGATTTTCTCGAACGATATTTTTTTCGTGGGCGTTATGCTGTCTATCATTGCTACTTTGTGAATATAGCCCGGTGATGTCTCAAATTTTCCGTTCGCAAAGTTCGACGGCATTGCTCCTCCGAAATTACCCTTTGCATTTACCTGCGCATTAACACTTCCGACTAATTCACCTTCAGGCATAAACGGTGCGGCTAACTTTCCGAAATCTAAATGCGAGACATCAACGTTGCTTTTCCATTCCTGTTTGTTTAAATCTAAATCAAAGTCCGTATTCACTACTCCGTCATAAAGTTTTATTGTGCCTTTGCTCATTCGTACTTTATTGTTAGAAGTCATGTATATCACGGGCATAAAGACGCTCTGAATTTTCATCTTGTCCATTAACGTTAAATTTCTCGCGCTGACCTTCACGCTTATATTCGAGTTCGGCTTCGTGCTTCCCTGAACATTTAATCTCGCATAACCTCTTGCCATCCCGGTCATTTCCGGCATCTGTGATTCAATTGCCGCGCCAATATCCAGAGGTTTTGAATCAACTTCGTATGTCCATATTCCGTTTTTGTTCCGAACATCTATATCAGCTTCGGGCCTGAAATTTTTTATCTTTGCTCCTGCGTTTATCACATAATGATTTGCTGACGGCGATTTTAATTTTACGGCTATGTCTTCAATCTTCTGACCGCTCGCATAAACAGGTGATTTCAATTTTACGTCTAACATTGGCTGTGAAAGTGTACCGCTGAGATTTATATTCCCGTTAATAGTTCCTTCGGCTGGTGCTTCTCCCATTGCCGCAATAAGTAATGGTTTAAGTTCTAAGTCTTTCACATTCGCACTCAGATTTACGCCGCTGTTCATAAAATTTTTCTGATTCATTATTAGAATTCCGCGTCCGTTTATGTCAGCACCATTGAGTTTTGCCGCAAATTTTTTCACTGTAACATTTTTCATATTGCCGCTTGCTTCAACTGAGGCGTTCGGCATATTCACGAGACTGCTTACTTTCACGTCCGATGCAGAAAGATTTGCATTCACATTAGCTGTGTTAAGAGGGCCTTTTATGCTCACATTTCCGCGTACCCTTCCTGATGCGGGCATGGATTTATCCTGAAGGTTTAAGCCCTTGAGTAATTCAGCAAGATTGATTCCCTGAGTTGATGCTGAAAGATCAAGACCAGGATTTGATGCATTAGCGAGATTAACATTGCCCCTGAGATTTAATGCGCCTCCTGGAAGTGATGCTCTTGCGTCTGAAATTCTTAATGTGTCATTAGCATAATTCAGCGGGACATTCATATTGCCTAATCTCATGCCTGCATAGCCTGCGTTTTTTCCAGTGAGATTCACATTTGCCTTTATGCTTTCGGGTCTGGTATATCGTCCGGATGCCTCAGCTCTGAGTGTATAAGTACCGGATAAGTCTTTGAGATCTGGAATCGCTTTAGGGTCAAAGTTATCTGCGTTTGCATTGAAAGTGAATGACGCGTCTTTGAGATTCGCATTTCCTGATGCCTTTAATGATGCACGGCCTAAATTCGCCGAAAAACTTTCGAGTGCTGCTCTGTTCTTCTGGTAATCATAATTCAGATTCGCAAGCAGTTTCGTTAAGCTGATTCCGTTCACACTGATTTTATCCGACGTAACTTTGCCCGTAACGCTTAAATCACTGGCTACTTTCGTGTTGAGTGTTATTTTTCCTGACGGCCTGCTTATGCTCTTTGCTGCCTCTGGGAATGCACGTATAAGAGTATTTAAATCAAGATTCACGATTGAGATTACAGCCTGCGGAAGTATATCGCCGTTCTTATCCTGCAATGCCTCGCCGCGTGCGAATAATTTCCCTCCGAAGATCTCACCGCCCATTGAAATTTTCGGAGTCTCTTTTGGCTTGAGATTCACGTGTGCATTAAGCCCGCGTAAAATATTAATTCCTGCCGCCGATATTAACGGAATATCCGCTCTGATGTCCGCTCTTGTACGTCCGAGAATGTCGCCGCTGAGTGTCGCATCAATATCGAATTTCACATTTCCGCCTTCACCTTTGAGATTCGCTTCTGGTGCAAACATACGGCCTATTTCATGAAGAGAGAGATTCACAGCCTCACCTTTTGCGCGTAATTTCATGTTCTCTGTGTCCATTGTGCTGTTGAGATTCACGCTCGCAGCGTCTGTGTTTAATCTCGCATTGTTAATCGCAAGCATTTTTCCTCCGTCCCATTTGAACGGCAGTCTGAAGTTCAGCGGTATATCCATAATGCTGGCTCTTGGCATTGAGATAATACCTGACGCGCTCATGATTTCATTTTTCGTTTCAACAAAAATTCTGCTGTCGATTCGTCCTGATGCTTTGATTCTTTCGGGTGAGAACCGCATTAACTCTTCAAGCGATAATGCTGTGAGATCTAATCTTGCCTTCAATGGCTCAATTCTGAGTGATAATGTACCTTTTCCGTTCTTCCCGATTGAGAGATCCGATGAAACGATTTCTAACGGGTCAAAATTCACATGCGCTTCTGTTCTCAACGGCAGAACTTTATCGCGTGAGATTATCTTCGTGTACATTAAGAGCTTTCCTGATTCGTTAAGTGTGAGCTTGTAGAGTGCTACGTTTGAATACGGCGTTGTGAATATCACATCATGAATAGCAATATTAACGGGATTTATTTTCGTTAGCGTAAAAGGCATTTCATCTTCTGATTCAGTCTCTTCATCTTCATTGTCTGAGTCTGTGCTGAAATGATTCACGAGCTCAAGCATTCTGTCCAGGTCAGAACGTACACCGTTAATGCTTAATGATTTCACGAAAGGGATTCCTTCATTGCCTTTTGCGATTGCTTCCCAGTCCGGCAGAACTGACGCATGAATGAGTGATAAAACGTTCTTGTCATTCGATGTGAGTTTTACACCGTTAATTGCAAAGCCTTCGTTCTTGTTGCCCTTTAAGCTGTCGAGTCTGAATTTCAGAGTCTCAAATCCTCCGCTTAATTTCCCGACATCAATTGAATTAATGAACGGCAGACCTTGAAGACCTTTTGCTGCCGAAGGCCAGTCAGGCTGAATGTATGCATGTGAGAGCGAAATTAATTCTTCGTCTCCTGAACTCGCTTTTATATCATTGAGATAATAGCCGTCCGGTTCAGTTCCGTGTATGTCCTTCACGTTAAATTTGAATCTCTCAATCTCACCGTTGAGGCCGCGAACATTCACTGATCTGATGAATGGCAATCCGTCCATGCCCTCAAGGACACGAGGCCAGTCCGGGCTTATTGATGCATAATCGAGTGTGATAATATTTTCGTCGCCGGATATGATTCGCAAATTCTCAAGTGAATATCCGTTACGCATTGAGCCGTTAAGATTCTGAATCTCAAGCTGAAGGGGTGAAAGAAAAAAATTTCCTGCTCTCTGTGCAAGAGGAAGAACTAACCAAGAGCCTGTATCGAACCAGAATAACGCAGCACTGACCGCCGCAAGTATAATGATGAGATATATGATATATTTTATAAGCGAACTTATGAATCTCAAGATTGAATTCACTTCCTGTTAATTTATAGCAAAAATTTCGTTAATTATATTCTAAAATTTATGATATAAATTACGTTGCAAAAAAAAAAAAATTATGATTTGGGGGTAATTACGATTCCAACGCCGGAAAAAAAAGTGTCATCAGTAAAGGCAGATAAGGCAGCTAAGACTGAAGGCACAAAGAAAGTAAAGAAGGCAGCCTCAGCAGCAGCATCAAAGAAGACAGTGAAAACATCATCATCAACGAAGACTAAAGCAAAGGCATCAACGGCTAAAAAGAAAACCAGTACAGCGAAGACGACAGCAAAAGCGAAAAAAATAATTGAGAGTGCAACAGATAAAGAGAAAATATTAGTCATCGTTGAATCGCCGTCAAAAGCAGCAACGTTATCGGGCATGTTAGGACGCGGCTATGTAGTTCGCTCAAGCAAAGGACATATGAAAGACTTGCCCAAGAGCAGACTCGCAATTGATATAGAACATAACTTTGAGCCTGAATATATACTTGTGAAAGGCAAAGCGGCACTCAAGAATGAATTACTCAAGCTCGCACAGAATGCCTCACATGTTCTCTTAGCGTCTGACCCGGATCGTGAGGGCGAAGCTATTGCGTGGCACCTTGCTGATATACTCGGAGTAAATCTCAATGAGAAATGCAGAGTTAGATTTTATGAGATAACAGCCAATGCAGTGAAAGCGGCCGTAAAGAATCCTGACTACATAGACATCAATAAAGTAGACGCACAGCAGGCAAGAAGAATTTTAGACCGTCTTGTTGGCTATACATTAAGCCCGTTATTGTGGAAAAAAATTCGTTACGGATTATCTGCAGGACGTGTTCAGTCTGTAGCTTTGAATCTAATCTGTGAACGTGAACGGGAAATCATAAATTTCATTCCTGATCCATATTATGTGATTACGGCCAAAGCTGAAAATTCAGAACGTCATTATGAACTCCGCGCATATAAACTTGATGACAAAACATTAATGAAAAATAATCTGCCTCTGTTAATCAACACGAAAGAAAAAGCAGAAGAGATTATCACGGAGATAAAATCAAATGAACTCGTTGTAACTGAATTCAAATCAAAGAACGTATCACACGCAGCACCCGCACCATTCAGAACGAGTACGCTTCAGCAGGAGGCCTCAAGGCGTTTAGGCATGGTACCCGCACAGACAATGAGAGTTGCTCAGGCATTATACGAAGGCTTAAACATTCCGGGACATGGCCATGTAGGATTAATCACGTACATGAGAACGGACAGCCTCAGAATTTCGCATGAGGCATTAGACATGTGCAGGGAGTTCATCAAGTCATCATATGCGCCTGAATACCTGCCTGATAAGCCAAATATTTACGGTGCTAACAGCAAAGCAAAAGTTCAGGATGCTCACGAGGCAATCAGACCAACGGACATAACATTAACGCCTGAGAGCATAAAAGATGCATTAACGCCTGAGCAGCATAAATTATATTCGCTGATATGGAATCGGTTCACTGCAGGACAGATGAGTGATGCAGTTACATCAAAATCAACGCTTAAAGTGAAAGCAGGACGCGTAGATTTAAAGCAGGAAGGCGAGATGTTAGTTTTTGACGGCTGGAGTGTATTATGGCCGCTTGATTTGAAAGGCTCAGTAGTCCCGAAGATTAACGAAGGGGAAGTGCTTAATCTCTCAGACGTTCAGAGTGAGAAGAGAGCAACTAAACCGCCTGCAAGATATTCAGAAGCCGGACTGATTCGCATACTCGAAGAAAACGGAGTAGGCAGACCGTCAACATATGCAACGATAGCAGGAACGTTAGACTCACGCGGCTATATTGAGAAGAACGAAGAGAAAAGATTCTGCCCTACATCATTGGGAATGACAGTAGATGAATTTCTTGCGCAGTATTTCAACCGTAAAGATTTATCTTCAATTGTTGATGCAGGATTTACGGCTCAAATGGAAAAAGAATTAGACGAAGTTGAAGAGGCACAAAGAAAATGGCTTGATGTGGTCAGTGAGTTCTGGGGAGAATTCTCGAATACACTAGAAGAAGCAGAAGAAGCTCCGAAAGTACCGCTGCCCGGACCTGAGCCTATTGGTGAGAAATGCCCGGAATGCGGAAATGATTTAGTGAAGAAGCGCGGCCGTTTCGGTGAATTCATTGCGTGTTCAAATTACCCCGAATGCAAATACACCCGGCCTATATTAGCTACAACAGGTGTTAAATGTCCTAAATGCGGAGAGGGCGAGATCGTGAAACGCAAAAGCAAAAAGGGAAGAACATTTTACGGCTGTTCGCGTTATCCTGAATGCGATTATGTTGCATGGAATAAGCCTGCGGGTGAGAAATGCCCGGAATGCGGAGAAGAATTATTCATGAGGGGAACGGGTTTGTTCTGTGCGAAGTGCGGGTACAAGTCGCAGGGAAATGCTGTGAATGAGTAGCATAACGATAATCGGAGGAGGTCTTGCAGGATGTGAGGCAGCATATCAGCTCTCAAAACGCGGCTGTGAAGTCTCACTATACGAAATGCGGCCCAATCTCTTAACCCCTGCACACAAAACAGGAATGCTTGCAGAGATCGTATGCAGTAATTCGTTAGGCTCAGAGAATATTAACGAACGCATAACGGCCTCAGGGATTCTCAAAGAGGAACTTGAACTTTCAGACTCGCTTATACTTTCATGCGCAAAAGAATCAAGAGTCCCCGCAGGAGGAGCATTAGCAGTTGACCGCGAAAAATTTTCAGGTCTCGTAACACAGCGAATCGAATCATGCGCGAACATTCATATCATACGCGAAGAATATACGCACCTTCCCGAAGAACTCGCAATAATTTCATCCGGGCCGCTTACTTCAGATTCGCTTGCTGAGGCCATGAAGGAAATCGCCGGTGAGAGAATATATTTCTATGATGCAGTAGCTCCTGTGATAATGCGTGAGAGTATAGACATGTCGAAAGTGTTCGTATCAGGGCGTTACGGACGCGGCGATGACTATATCAACTGTCCGATGAACAAAGAAGAATATTTGCGTTTTCATGATGCACTTGTACATGCAGAAAGAAATCTGCCTCATGACTTTGAACGTGATAAATACTTTGAGGGGTGTATGCCTGTAGAAGCAATTGCAGAACGCGGAACTAATACTTTACGCTTCGGCCCGATGAAACCCAGAGGACTCATTGACCCAAAAACTAACAGAGAACCATACGCGGCCGTTCAGCTCAGACAGGATAATTTTTACGGGACAATCTATAATCTCGTGGGATTTCAGACGGGACTTAAATTGCCGGAACAAAAACGCGTTTTCTCAATGATACCTGGACTTGAAAATGCAGAATTTGTGAGATTAGGCGTTATGCACAGAAACACAAGCGTAAATGCTCCTGCTGTGCTTGATGAATGGCTCAGACTTAAAGAACGCAAAAATATTTTTCTTGCAGGTCAGATTACCGGCGTTGAGGGCTATATGGAGAGTACAGCAATGGGACTTGCTGCAGGGATAAACGCGTCAATGATTCTTGAGGGTAAAGATTTAATTTCATGGCCAAGAGACAGCGCAGTCGGCTCATTGATTCATTATCTGATGACAACGGAGCCTTCACACTTTCAGCCGATGAATATAAACTTGGGATTATTCCCTGAACTTGTGAATGTCAGAGGCAAGAAGGAACGTGCAAAAATTCACAGGGATATTGCGATAGAATCACTAAAGGCATTTCTGAACGCATTATGATATATGTAATCGGCACTGGTCCGGGAGAAATTGACGGGATAACACCGAAAGCATTAAACGCACTTAACGAATGCGAAATCATTTCGGGATATTCACGCTATATTGATTTAATCCGCGAATATTTTCCCGGAAAAATTTTCATGTCTTACTCAATGCGTCAGGAAGTTCAACGCTGTCATGATGCATTAGCTCTTTCACGTGAAAATAAAAATATCGCGTTAATTTCGGGCGGTGATTCTGGTGTTTACGGCATGGCTGGGTTAATGCTTGAAGTTGCTTCTGGTTCATGCGAAGAGATTCGAATCATTCCGGGAATCACTGCGGCTAATTCATGCGCGGCAATTCTCGGTGCTCCTCTCATGAATGACTATGCGACTATCAGCCTCAGCGATTTGCTCACGGACTGGAGAATCATCGAACGAAGATTAATCTGTGCTTGTGATGGCGATTTTGTGATATGTATATACAACCCTGCAAGCAATCACAGACCCGATAATTTTATCCGTGCGTGTGAGATTATGATTAATCACGGCAAGAATAAAAACACTCCTGCAGGTTATGTTCGCAATATCGGACGTGAAAATGAATTCAGCAAAGTAACAACGCTTGAAAAAATCATGAATGAAGCGATTGATATGCTATGCACGGTCATAATTGGGAATTCTAAAAGCTATATTTCTGACGGGAAAATAATTACGCCCAGAGGTTATGAGCTATGAGATTATATTCATGCCTTCGGTTATATCTCTTATGTGTTCAAGCTGCCAGTTATCGCGGCTGTCTTTATCACGAAGGGTAACGCCTATAACATCGATTCGCCAGAAGCCCGGCCAGCCTGACGAATTCACGAACTCACGAGCGGAATTAATGAGTGTACGTAATTTCTTAGGCCCGATTGAGTCCAACGGCGACTGAATCATTCCGATAGTCCTGCAACGAACTTCAATTATCACTAACTCTTCTGGTCTGCTTATTTTATCCAGTGCGGCAATGTCTAATTCTCCGTATTCATTTCTGAGATTACGCCCAATGATTAACCAGTTCAGCGAGATTAAATAATCTGCGGCAATGTCTTCAGCAAAGCGTCCGAGTTCCTGTGCATGTGTCATGAATTATCTTGCTTCTTTATCGAGCTTGTACACCCACGCAAGAACTCTCGCAACTACTTCGTAAAGTTCAGAGGGAATCTCTTCGCCGAGTTCAAGAGAGATTAACGCGGAGACTAAAGCGGCATCTTCGACAATAGGCACATCAGCTTCAATTGCACGTTCTACTATTTTGCGCGCAATGAAACCTTCTCCCTTAGCGATAACTTTGGGAGCTGCCATTTGCTTGTTGTCATATTTAACTGCGACTGCCTTATCTGGTTTATTTCCGTTATTATTTTCTGTCATAATAATTATTATACTTCATGCATTCATAGTGTACGCAGCTGCAAAAATTATTTTCTGAGGAGGATACATAAAAATGTCTGTTTTGAAAGATAACAGCAAATATATTCTGAATACAAGAAACAAAGCTGACGGATTAAAACTCATGTCGCTGATAAAAGATACAAGCGTTTCTGCAGCATTCTTTGATCCTCAGTACAGGGGAATTCTCGACAAATTAAAATACGGCAACGAGGGAGTCTCAAGAGGCAAAATGCGCTCATCACTTCCGCAAATGAACAGGGATACTATTATCAGCTTCATCAAAGAAATAAACCGGGTCTTAAAGGCAAGCGGTCATTTATTTTTATGGGTTGATAAATTTCATTTGTGTCAGGGAGTTCTTGACTGGATAAATGATACGGAACTTAATCTTGTTGACATGATAGTATGGGATAAGGGCAGGATCGGCATGGGCTACAGGACGCGGAGAAAATCAGAATATCTTATCGTGTTTCAGAAATCGCCGGTCAAAGCAAAATCATGCTGGAGGGATCATAGCATTCCTGATGTGTGGGGAGAAAAAGCCGGAAAGATTCATACACACAGCAAGCCGGTTGAACTTCAGAAGAGACTGATATGTGCCGTAACACTTGAAGGTGATGTGATTCTTGATCCTGCCGCCGGAGGTTTTTCAGTTCTGACTGCATGCAAAGAAGCAGGACGGGATTTTATCGGAGGAGATATAGTTTATGGCGAAGATTTTTGAGTTGCGGGAGAAGTCGTTAATCTTAAACATCAAACCCTCCCGCAAAACTTAAAGCCTAAAACAACGGAGCAAGTACTAAAGCTACGACCGTCATTAACTTAATGAGAATGTTTAACGCCGGGCCTGCTGTATCTTTGAATGGATCTCCTACAGTATCACCGACAACTGCCGCTTTATGATTCTCTGAGCCTTTGCCGTTGAAATGTCCCTCTTCAATATATTTCTTTGCGTTGTCCCAAGCACCGCCCGAATTGGCCATGAACAGAGCCATCATTACGCCCGTAACGATTGAACCGCCAAGAAGACCGCCAAGTGCCTCTTTGCCCAGTAAGAACCCGACAAGCACAGGAACAAGAATAGCCATAACGCCCGGAACTATCATCTGAGTTAATGCCGCATGTGTTGAGATTGATACGCACTTCTCATAATCAGGACTGGCTGTGCCTTCCATAATGCCGGGAATCTCATGGAACTGACGACGAACTTCTTCAATCATTGAACCTGCTGCTTTGCTTACTGCATCAATTGAGAGTGAGCAGAAAATGAACGGAAGCATTCCGCCGATAAGCAATCCGATAATGACATAAGGATTCATGATGTCAATTTTATCGATGTGAGCCGCCTGTGAATATGCAACGAATAATGCAAGTGCCGTTAATGCCGCAGAGCCGATTGCGAGACCTTTTCCCATTGCCGCCGTAGTGTTGCCGATAGCGTCAAGGTGATCCGTAATCTTTCTCACGCCTGCAGGAAGTTCGCTCATCTCTGCAATTCCGCCGGCATTATCTGCAATTGGTCCGTATGCGTCAACACTGAGTGATATTCCCGTGATTGAAAGCATTCCGACAGCTGCAACAGCAACTCCGAACATGCCCGCAAGATAATAGCTGATGAGAGTCGAAAGGCAGATTAACAGTACAGGAATTCCCGTTGACATCATTCCGAGTGATAAGCCCGAAAGAATAACCGTAGCTGATCCAGTATCAGATGATGCCGCAACATTACGTACGAACTTGTAATCGCCTGATGTGTAAATTTCAGTTACGATTCCGATTAAGATTCCGGCAAGAACACCTGACGTAACAGACAGGAATACGTTAAACGCATTCGAGAAGAAGAATAACACGCTAAGTACGAATGCACCGGCAATCATGAGACCTCCTGCAACGAATGTTCCTGTTCTGAGTGCAAATGCCGCGTCTCCGTCTTCGATTCTCTTCACGACATCAGACATGCCCGGAAGTTTCTTCGCGTAAGTTCTCACGAGGTCAGCATACGGAGCTTTCTGTGAGATCATCATGCAGCCGATGATTGATGCGAATACTCCCCATGCCGCAAGGAACAAAGGATAACCGATTCCCCAGAGTCCAAGTGCACCGCTCTCAGGTGTGAACGCATAGACTGCACCGATAGCCATAGCCGCGAGAATTGAATTCACGTATGACTCGAATAAATCCGCACCCATTCCTGCAATATCGCCGACGTTATCGCCGACGTTATCAGCAATCGTTGCCGGGTTACGCGGGTCATCTTCTGGGATTCCTGCTTCAACTTTGCCTACGAGATCTGCTCCGACATCTGCGGCCTTCGTGTAAATTCCGCCGCCTACACGGGCAAATAACGCGATTGAACTTGCGCCCATTCCGAAAGCTGTTAATGAGGCAACGTCATTCAGGAATAAATACGCGATCGCAAGACCGATTAATCCAAGACCGACAACTACCATTCCTACAATGCTTCCGCCTGAGAATGCAACTTCAAGTGCATCGCCTGCCGCCTTTAAGAGTCCTTCTTTCGGGGCTTCGGTCTGAACGGGAGCTGCCTCTTCTGCAACGAGTTCGTCTGCTGATTCTGATTTTGTGAGGTCAACGCCTTTTTTCGCAGGAGCAGGAGCAGGAGCAGGATTTGCGGCCTCAAGTGCAGCTTCAGCAGCGTACGTTGTTCTGCCGTTTGAATTCGTTGCTACATGCATTCCGATATAACCAGCTGTTGCCGAACATAATGCACCGAGTACAAATGCAAATGCGCTTCCGAGTCCCAGTGAAGGCGACACAAGAAGTAATAATGCAACTACACCTACGAACGGAGCGAGCCATGTATATTCTTTCTTTAAGAATGCCATTGCGCCGCCATGAATTATTTCTGAGAGTTCTTTTACGCGGGGATTGCCGATTTCACTCTCTTCAAGTTTCTGGAATACTGTCCATGCATAAAACCCGGCCAGCAGTCCGAATACTAATGTAATGAATACTAAGAAAAGCCACATGTTAAAAAAATTACCTCCCTGTTATGGAAAATATTAGATTGTTCAATTATAGCCTAAAATATTTTATAAAAGAACGCTGTAAAATCGCTAGCTTTAGCTATGGGGCTATAATGCTCAATAGAATATAATATATCCGTCATGAAAACATTTTGCTT
>JAFPWQ010000284.1 GCA_017394925.1 Synergistaceae bacterium | reverse complement strand
CGGAATTATTATCTCGCAGTGCATGAAGGCAGTATGAAGTAAGTGTATAGGGATGTCATTGGCATCTCATAATTAATACAGGAGGTAAAAAATCATGAAAAAATTATTAGCGTTAGTATTAGTATTATCGTTCGTGTTCTCAGGAATGGCATTCGCAGACGACAAGCCCGGCAAGGGAATCACAATCGGTGTGGTCTACAAGCAGTCAGGCAATCCATACTTCCAGGCAGGAGTTGCAGGTTTCCAGAAGGCAGCAGATGAACTTGGCTTTACGTTCATGCATGACGGCCCCGATGACGGCTCTTCAGACGGTCAGATTAGAATCATCGAGAACTATATCGCACAGGGTGTTGATGTGTTATGCATTTCGGCAAATGACCCTGCATCACTTGTTGATGTCTGCAATGAGGCACGCGAAGCAGGAATCAAAGTTGTAACGTGGGACGCACCCGTTGATCCTGAAGGCAGAGATCTTGATGTTGAACCGGCAAGCGCAAAAGTTATCGCATTAACACAGCTTGACTCAATGGTGAAATCAATCGGCGGAGAAGGTCAGATAGCAATTCTTTCGGCAATGGCGACAGCACCGAATCAAAATCTCTGGATTTCCTTCATGCAGGAGGCACTGAAGAGCAATGATCCGAAATATGCGAAGATTGAATTTGTCGGCGTTGTCTATGGTGATGACGAATACACGAAATCATTCAATGAGACACAGGCACTTCTCGAAAAATATCCGAATCTTAAAGGCATAATCGTTCCTACAACTGTAGGTGCTCCTGCTGTGAGCAAGTGCATAATGGACGCAAAAAGAAACGTGAAAGTTACGGGCTTAACTCTTGCGTCAGACATGAAAGAATTCATCAACAAGGGCATAGCTGATGAGACGTTCTTATGGAATCCGACTGAACTGGGGTATGCGGCATCATTCGCGGCGGTTGCATTCGCTAAGGGTGAGATCAGCGGCAAAGAAGGAGAAACGTTTAATGCCGGTTCTGTTGGAACGCTTACGATTGAGAAGGCAGCAGACGGAGGAACAATAAGTTTTCTTAACAAGTTAAACGTCTTCAATAACGAGACTGTTGACGCATGGATTAATATATTATAGTCCTAATATAAAAATATGACCCCGTGAATCAACTCGCGGGGTTTCTTTTTGTCTGCGTATTCCGTTATCTTGCAAGCTCAAGAATCTTCAAGACTACTTCCGTTGCCTTCTCCATAACCTGAACTGATACGAATTCAAATCTTCCGTGATAATTATGTCCCCCAATGAATATATTCGGAGTGATTAACCCCCGCCACGACAACGCTGCTCCGTCAGTGCCTCCTCTCATGGCCTTGTAGAACGGATTAATTCCGAGTGCCTTCATTGCGTTCACAGGAAGTTCGACTATATGCATGTGATCTTTCACTTTCTCGCGCATGTTATAGTACTGGTCATGCATTTCGAGTTCAAAGCGTTCAGAGCCGTATTTGTCTTTCATCCAGTCAACGCACTTCGAGAAAAATTTCTTGCGGCCTTCAAATTTCGTCATGTCATGATCCCTTATGATGAAATGAAGCTCTGCGTTCTCCGTGTCTGCATTAAACGTGAGACAATGATAATAGCCTTCGTATTTTTCAGTTGTGGCAGGAGTTTCATTTGACGGAAGCATTGAGAGAAATTCATTTCCCATAGTTACGGCACTGAGCATTAATCCCTTTGCTGATCCGGGATGAACAGAGCGGCCGTGAATCTTGAGAGTTGCACTTGCGGCGTTGAAGTTCTCATAGCTGACTTCACCGATTGCTCCTCCGTCAAGAGTGTAAGCGAAATCAGCTCCGAATTTCTCAATGTCAAGATGACCGGCAAGTTCGCTAATCTCTTCGTCGGGAGTGAATGCGATTTTAACGTCTCCGTGTTCAAATTCAGGATGCGCAATCATCCAGTCAACCGCACCCATGACTTCGGCCATTCCGGCTTTGTCGTCAGCTCCTAAAAGAGTTGTCCCGTCAGTAACAACTAAATCATGCCCGGTGTAATCCTTCATGAATGGGAAATCTTTCGGGGACATTATGACATTCAGAGCCTCATTGAGAACTATATCGCCCCCGTCATAATTCTTCACAACTCGCGCTTTTACGTTCTTTCCGGATGCTTCTGCTGCCGTGTCCATGTGCGTAATGAATCCGATTGCAGGTATCTTCTTGTCCGTGTTCGCAGGAAGTGTACCCATGACATAGCAGTACTCGCTGACTGATACGTCTTTTAATCCGCGTTCATTGAGTTCACGTTCCATTTCACGCGCTAATTCCCATTGGCCTTGTGTGCTTGGAACTTTACCGGCTAAACCGGCTTTTTCGTCTGACTGAGTATCATACGTTACGTACTTCAGGAAATGTTCTAGTGTAGTGTACATTATTGATTTAAATTCTCCTTTGCATAATGACATGCCGCAAAATGTCCCGGTAAAATCTCTTTCAATGCCGGCGGTGTAGTTCTGCATATATCTTTAGCGTAACGGCATCTTCCAGCAAAACGGCAGGCATTCTCTGGTTCAATCGGGCTGGGCACATCGCCTTCAAGTATAATACGTTCGCGCTTAACGTCCAGTTTCGCAAGCGGAATTGCTGACAGTAAAGCCTGCGTGTATGGATGCAACGGAGTCTCAAAGAGTTCATGATAATCTGAGAGTTCGACTATCTGACCGAGATACATTACTGCTATTCTGTCCGAAACATGACGCACGACACTTAAATTATGCGATATGAACACGTACGTATATTTGAATTCCTTCTGAAGTGAATTTAAGAGATTCAGAATTTGCGCCTGTATGCAGACATCAAGAGCAGAAACAGGTTCATCAAGCACAATGAATTCAGGGTTAAGCGCAAGTGAACGTGCTATGCCTATTCTCTGTCTTCTTCCGCCGTCTAATTCATGCGGATAACTGTTTTCGAGTCTTTCAGCTAATCCAACCGTATCCATTAATGAGCGTATACGTTTTCGCATTTCGTTCTTGTCAGTGTAAACATGATTCACGATTAGAGGCTCTGCAATTAATTCCCAAACTGATAATCTAGGATTAAGACACGAATACGGATCCTGAAATACAATCTGAACACGCTTGCGTAATACTTTCATGTCATGTGATGATGCCTTCGTTATGTCAGTATACCCGTCATCATTGCTATTCTT
>JAFPWQ010000283.1 GCA_017394925.1 Synergistaceae bacterium | reverse complement strand
CCTACAGCCGGAATTGATGTCGGAGCAAAAGACGAGATTTATTCAATCTTAGAGAGGCTTGCGAATGAGGGCGTAGCTGTCATTGTTGTAACATCGGACTTGCAGGAGTTGCTGCGTGTATCCCATAGGATACTTGTAATGAGAAAAGGCAGCATAGTCAAGGAATTTAAGAATGTCGAAGTTACCCAATCCATGGTGCTCGCTGCCGGTCAGGGTGTTACAGAAAATCAGCAGGAGGAGAATTGAAAATGAACAAAATCAACTGGAGCAAGTATTCTAAGCCCATAATTTTGCTGTGCTTTATTCTGATTCTGTCAGTCTTAAGGCCTAAAGCATTTCTGTCGCTCAATAACTTCAGCAATGTGCTCTGGTCCGTGTCAGTGATTGGCATCATGGTCAGCGGTACTATATTTGTTTTCCTGATGGGCGGTATTGATCTTTCAATCTCAACATTGTGTGCGTTTACTGCTGTTGTCGTTGTTGAAGTCATTCACCTTATGGGGGATACTCAAACAGCTGTGTTTGCCGGCGTTATTGCCGCGCTTTGTACTGGTGCTATTGCTGGTCTGCTTCATGGTTTTATAATTACAACGTTCCATATACCTGCGTTCCTTGTAACATTTGCGAGTCAGAGTATTTTTCTGGGGCTTGCTATGGTATTTACGAATAATAAGATTATCAGCTGTACAGTGCCTGCATTTACTGCAATTGGTTCAATGAAAATTTTAGGCTTCCCCATGCCTGTATACTTTATGCTGATTATTGCAGTTATCAGCTGGTTCCTTCTGCGCAAGACAGTTTTTGGCCGTTACGTTTATGCAGTTGGAGGTAATCCTGTTGCATCTGAGATCTCTGGTATAAACGTTAAGAAGATGACGATTACATGCTATGTTATGTCGGGTCTTACTACTGCTCTTGGCGGTATCGTTCTGGCCTCAATGACACAGCAGGCTTCATCTTCATTGGGAGCAGGCTATACGAATGATGTAATCACAGCGGGTGTAATCGGCGGTGTTTCACTCTTAGGCGGTGAAGGTACAGTACCCGGTGCAATATTTGGTGCTGTGCTTATGGGACTGCTGAATAACGGTTTGAATCTTATGTCAGTACCGTCTACACATGCGGGTCTCGTAAAAGGTCTGGTTATCATTGTAGCTGTTGCCTTTGACGCAATGCAGCATGCAGACCAGTCGAGGAAGAAAGCCAAAAAGGTTAAAAGCTCTTAACATGTCAGGGCATTCATTGAAAGGAGAATCGCAACTATATTATGAAGAAAATTGACGCACATCTTCATCTTGCCAAAGTACTTGCGGGTTACTGCAGACGCGGAGAACTTCGTGCTGTCGGCGGCGGTAAAGCTCAGTGGGGCAGCGGTGAAATCTTTCAGCTGTTGCCTCAAACAGGTGAGTACGGAGACACGAATTTTACAGCAGAGCAGGCATTATCTATCATGGATAAAAACGAGGTTGAACGCGCTGTGTTGATGAACGGCAGCATGTACGGACTTCAGAATATTTATCACGAGGAGATTCTGGAAAAGTACCCGGATCGTTTTTGTCCGTCCTGTGAAGTAGATCCATTCATGACGAATCACATGGAAGTACTGACTCGTTTCTTTGAGGAGAAGCACTTTCATCTGGCAAAATTTGAGGTCAGCTCCGGCGGTGGTTTAATGGGCTGCCATGATCCGTTTGATCTCTCAGGGGATCGCATGATGGAGATTTACAAGCTGGTTGAAAAGTACAAGGGAGTTGTTGCGCTGGATGTAGGCGATATTGAAATGGAAAGTCATCAGACAGCAGCACTTATGAGAATCGCAGACCGCTGCCCGGATCTGAAACTGGTAATCTGTCATCTGCTTGCTCCTATGCGCACGAAAAAACGTGAATGGATTGCAGAACTTCATATGCTCAGTCAGGCAAATATCTGGTTTGACATCGCAGCAATGCCTAAGATTATGTCGCCGGATACTTATCCGTATTCAGAGACTGTGAAGTATCTTTCTGAGGCAGCACACATTGTAGGCGTAAACAAACTGATGTGGGGAACTGATGCACCCTATGCAGCAACACAGGACAGCTATGAACATCTCACGGATTATCTGCTGAAATCCAATGAGTTTACGCAGGGAGAACTGGAGGATATTTACTACAATAACGCTAAGACCGTTTATTTTCCTGAAAAATAATCTGCTGCTTTTTTGAATCAGAAATATGAGTTTGGGAAGTTATAGTATAGCTATGACTTCCTTTTATTTACCGTAATCAGGCCTGACGATTTTACACGAGCTGACTTCAACAATATCTGTGCTTTCATCACTCACAACCTGAATAAACGCATGAATGAAAATCTTGAATCGCTTTCATCACTCGTCATTGCATCAAGAAGATAATCGTACACTTTCATCATTGCAAGTTCATCTACATATTCAGGACTGTCCTTTGCGTTGTTGTGAATCGTCTGCGTTACTTCCATGTCCGAAAGAATCATGTAAAACTCCGGCGGCCTCCCTAATAGACCATCACCGAATGCTGCTAATGCCCTGAGATATTGCACGTCCCATTTAGGCACTATTGAAACGCTTATTGTCGGAACATGAGACTTGCGGAAAATTATATCGTCGCTTTCAGGCAAATATTTAACGAGTTCTGCGTTATGCCTCTTAATGATACTGCGTGATGTGAACTTTCTGACATTGCCGTTAAGCACAATCACATCACCGTAACCGCATAAGTCTAAATTTATTATGCCGGAATATTTTTTGAGTTCATGAGTGCGTGAATAAAATTCTGCTCCTGAGTGTTTATCTTCTTCGCCGTCTGTGAACACAAAATCAGCCTGAATATTTTTTGCATTCAGTGCGTGATACAAATCAATCAATATGCACACTGACGACATATTATCATTGGCTCCGTAACTGTCCCGGTAATTATCATAATGTGCAGAGAATAAGAAGCCTGAATTATTTCCGTTTGATGAGAAAGTAAAATTTATGATTCTGTCATGAACTTCACGCGAAAACTTTATGCCCTCAGATGAAAGTATATTGCTCAAGGCTTCACGTCTGAGTGATAATTCCCTGAGCGATAATGTTTCAAGATGCCTTTTGATATTTACTTCATGCATTCATCAACCGGTACTTTGATTACTATCTTGCGTATCTTTGCACTCACACCATTAACAGCGATTGCCGGAACATGAACATCCCAGGGAAAATATACAGCGAATGTTCCGACTTCAAGAGGGATTAATCCTTCGCGTATATCAGGGTTATTCTCGTAGAAGCAAATATCACGAGGTGAATTCAGCAGGTCTTCATGAATCGTGTTAGTGCCGTCATCATTGTAATATGCTGCGTTCTCTGGGCCGCCTGAACATAAAAACTGTACATCAATGTACTTCCTGTGAATTTCGGGTAAAAGTTCATTGCGCAGTTTAGTCTCAATGTCCAGTACCTGAAGAATCATATTCACTCCGTCAAGTGTGATGTCAAATTTTCCCGGCTCATGTTTCGTCAGTTCATTATCCTTCAGAAATTTTAATGCAGCTGCCAATGGTGCAGGAAGAAGTTTAAGCTGAGACGCAAAAAATTCATTGTGTATGTTCCCGTAAAGCATGATTTGCTTACCTTGCGAGCCATCCGCCGTCAACCGCGAGTGTATGACCAGTTACATAATCTGACGCATGAGACGCTAAGAATATCGCCGCGCCTTTAAGATCTTCAGGTTTGCCCCATCTGTCAGCAGGAATTCGGCCAAGTATCTCCGCGCTTCTCTTTTCGTCCGCCATTAAGGCCGCTGTGTTATTCGTTGCGATGTAGCCCGGCGCGATTGCGTTCACCTGAATGTGATATTTTGCGAGTTCATTCGCCATGAGTCTGGTTATGCCCATTACGCCCGATTTGCTTGCAGTGTAACTTACAACTCTTATGCCTCCCTGAAATGATAACATTGACGCGATATTTATTATCTTTCCGCCGCCGTTATCCTTCATGTAACGCGCACATGCCTGCGATAAAAAGAATAATGATTTGAGGTTCATGCTGATTACATCGTCCCAGTTCGATTCACTGAAGTCTAAGACATCCTGCCTGCGTATTATTCCTGCGTTATTCACGAGAATATCAAGCCTTCCGAACGTCTTCACTGTGTCGTCAACAAGTGCCTGTATCTTGTCCTGTTTGCCTAAATCAATGTCGTAATACACGAACTTACGCCCAAGCCCTGAAATATACGCTTCAGTTTCGGGCATTGCCGCATGTCCTGCTCCGACAATATCAGCTCCGGCTTCTGCGAGTCCTTCTGCGATACCCTGACCTATTCCTGTGCGTGCTCCCGTAACGATTGCTACTTTTCCTGCGAGATTAAACATGTCTGTCATGATTTCTATTCTCCCTTCGCTATTTCATGTCTTCAGGCTGAATCGTGTCCATGTCATCAAATTCTTGATTCTCTCCGCCCATCGCCCATATGAATGAGTAATTGCTTGTCCCTGCTCCGGCATGAATTGACCATGACGGCGAGATCACTGCGTCAAAATTCTTCATGACTATATGCCGCGTCTCCTGTCCCTGTCCCATGAAGTGAATCACTACATTGCCTTCTGGAATCTCAAAGTACGTGTATATCTCCATGCGTCTCTCGTGAGTGTGTACAGGCATGGTGTTCCATACACTTCCTGATTCAAGTTCAGTAAGTCCCATTGAGAGCTGGCATGTTTTCAGGACTGCAGGATGAATGAACTGATTGATCACACGCTTATTTGATGTCGCTGATTCTCCGAGTGGCTTTTTCGCCGCGTCTGCTTTTTTGATTAAGCGAGTCTCATAGCTCATATGTGCGGGTGCTGATACGAGATAGAATTTCGCAGGATGATTTGCATCTTTGCTTGAGAAATATACTTTTTCTGTTCCCTTTGTGATGTACAGACAATCTTTGTAGCCGAGTTCGTATGTATGACCGTCTGCTTCGATTGTGCCATCACCGCCAAGATTAAAGACTCCGGCCTCGCGTCTCTCAAGAAAATAATGAGTTCCGAAATTCTTCCATATGTCTATGCCGTCATCAATCGATAGTTTTTTGCTTACAGGCATAATTCCAACCGTTACCATTCTGTCCACATGACTGTATACTGCTTTGACTTTATCAGGCGTGTATAAGTCCGTGATGAGAAATTCTTTGCGTAATTCATCAGTCGTGTAGCGTTTTACATCATGAGGACTGCATGAATATCTGATGTCCATAAATTAACCTCCTGTGATTTAATTTTTCTGCTTAAAAATCAATTTGAATTTAATTATTCTAATGTATATATTGCGATTTTCAAAGGCAGGAATAAAATTAATATATAAAATAAAGAATATTCGATATTATGGCTCCGGCAGCATCACCTTTAGCAGCATCTTCACCGGCATCTTCCCATGACCTTTCAGCAAATGCAGACTGAACCACCGCAAATATCATGACACACACCGACAACACCGCAATAACTTTTGACTTTTTGAGCATATAAACTCCTCATTAATCGGGATACAGCTGAATAGCAGGGTGCACAATATGAACTCACGAACGCAAAAAAAATACCCTCCCCAACGAATCAGGGAAGGCATTAACACTTCAAATCATGTTACGCTTCATGAAGAACGCCTGCGCACCTCTCACATAATCCATGCTCATTAACATGCTCACTGTACTTCCAGCAGCGCGGACACTTCTCACCAGTCGTAAATCCTCCGGCAATATCGAGTCCGGTATCATCATCATGAAATACTTTCGGCAATGTGAGCTCATCAACCCATTCAAAGCGTGAGACAATCACGATGTCAGCAAGTTCATCAATGCTGAATGACTCCGCAAGTCTCTTCATGCTGTCATCCTTCTTCACCTGCACCTGAGCTTCAAGTGATGTCCCGATTATCTTTTCGGCTCTCATGGTCTCAAGCATACGGCTAACTGCACCCTTGAGCTTTTCGGCCTCGTCCCATAATGCATTGAGCGAATCATCAAGTTTAGACTCATCGCTCACAGGAAAATCAGAAAGGAATACACTCTCAGGTAAACTTGAATCTATTCCGCGCATTTCCTGCCATATCTCTTCACTCGTAAAGCTGAGAAGAGGCGCAAGCATTCGTGTTAAGCATGAAAGAATTTCCCACATGGCCGTCTGTGCACTGCGTCTCGTCAGTGAGTCCACATCTTCAACATATAATCTGTCCTTGCTGATGTCCAGATAAAATGCGCTGAGTTCATTCACACAGAACGAATGAATTAATGACACAGGCACATGGAATTCATACTCTTCAAGGGAATCATGAACCCTCGATATGATTCTGTGAAGGCGGTCAAGAATCCATTTGTCCATTGAGAGCAGTTTTTCATATGGCAATGCGTCCTGCGGTCTGAAATCGTGAAGGTTGCCGAGCAAAAATCTCGCCGTGTTACGAATCCTTCTGTACGTCTCCGATAAGCCTTTGAGAATTGCTTTCGAGATCTTAACGTCATTCCTGTAATCAGTCGAAGCTACCCACAAACGCAGAATATCCGCGCCGAATTCATCGCATACTTCTTTCGGTGCAATCGTATTCCCTAATGACTTTGACATTTTGCGGCCTTCTCCGTCTAACGTGAACCCGTGAGTCAGAACTTCTTTGTACGGTGCAGAGCCTTTTATGGCTGTTGCTGTTAAGAGTGATGACTGGAACCAGCCGCGATGTTGGTCGCTGCCCTCAAGATACATTTCACATGGCCATGATAAACCGAATCTCTCATTCAGGACTGAGATATGAGATACTCCAGAATCAAACCAGACATCAAGAATATTGCTGTCCTTCTCAATGTTATGTGAGCCGCATTTATCACAACATGCCTTCTCTCCGAATAAGTCTTCAAGTGATTCAGACCACCATATAGATGTACCGTCTTCAGCGTCTTTAACTTTCTCCGCGAACATTCTGATTCGTTCAGGCGTGAGTGTGAATGCTCCGCAGTCCTTGCAGTGAATCGCAGGTACAGGAATCCCCCAGACCCTTTGACGCGATATGCACCAGTCAGAACGCGAGCTTACCATGTTATATATTCTGTCGCGTCCCCATTCAGGAATCCATTTCACTTTTTCGTCTATGATTTTCAGTGCATCATCTTTGAATTTTGCCACGTTGATGAACCATTGATCCGTTGCTCTGAAAATCACAGGACGTTTGCATCTCCAGCAGTGCGGGTAACTGTGCATGAGTTTGCCGAGACCTAATAATCTTCCTTTTGCTTTGATGAGTTCAATTGCTTTGTTGCCGCCGTCATTGAGATTCATTCCTCCGACTATGGGCATCTCTTTCTCGAAATGTCCGGCATGGTCTACTGAACTGTACACTTTGAGGCCGTAACGTACTCCCGTCTCGTAGTCTTCAACACCATGACCCGGTGATGTGTGAACGCAGCCTGTTCCTGTTTCGAGTTCAACGTAATCTGCAAGCACAACAAGCAGCTCATGCTCATAGAACGGGTGTAAAGGCTTCAAGTTCTCAAGGTCAGCACCTTTTACGGTCAGCAATGGCTCACTGAAATTCATTCCCGTGTTTTTGCTCACTGAATCCTTCAGGGCATCAGCGAACACATAAACTTTTCCGTCTGACTCATAGAAGCTGTAATCATATCTCGGATGAACGGCAACGGCGGCACTTGAGGGTAACGTCCACGGGGTAGTCGTCCAGATTACGATATATACTTCTTTACCTGCGAACTGCGAAAACTTTTTCCCCGCGTCAGGCAACGGATACGCAACGTAAACTGAAGGTGATTCTTCGTCCCAGTACTCAATCTCTCCT
>JAFPWQ010000036.1 GCA_017394925.1 Synergistaceae bacterium | reverse complement strand
CAAAAACTTCAGGACCTTGAAGGTTAGAGATTATATTCAACGCCTTGAACATGCAGAGATTGAAAATGCACAGCAGGAATCATTATGGTTAATCTCTCATGCTCTGGGCGTAAGTCATTCGGTTATTCTTTCACGTGAAAATTTTTCTGATGATGAATGCGCAAAGATTGAAAGTGTAATTTCGAGACGCATTAACGGTGAGCCTTTGCAGTATATTCTCGGTGAGGCTGATTTTTACGGAAGAGATTTTCACGTTGGAAGAGGCGTATTAATTCCGAGACAGGATACAGAAACTCTCATTGATGCCATGAAATTTTTTTCGGGTCATGATGAGAGTTTTTATTTTGCTGACTGGGGAACAGGTTCGGGATGTATTGCAATAACTTTAATGCTTGAGTTCAAAAATTCATATGCATACATGATTGAGCAGAGCAGGGACGCAATCACATACGCGAATCATAATCTTGAACGCTATGATTTAACTCACAGGGCAAAAATCATTTCACGCCTCGAAGACGCAAAACATAAATGCAGGTTCATCGTCAGCAACCCTCCGTACATACCTTCATGTGAAATTGACGGACTAATAAAGACAGTACGCGACTATGAGCCTCACAGCGCATTAGACGGAGGCCATGACGGAATGAATTTCTACAGGCTGATTATTGCTCACTCGATGAATATCCTGACTGATGACGGCTATATTATTTTCGAGACGGGCAATATGAATCAGGTTCATGCGTTAGAATCTGTGAGTGAAAATTTTATGTTCGTTCGTGAATTTTATGACGCGGATAATTTCCCAAGATCTATAGTTCTCAGAAGGAGATGTGAATGAATAATGCGGAAACGTAAAGCAGAGACACTTGTTGAGTTCCTTATGGCATCGTTTATATTCGTTGAAATTATGACGGGAGTTATTACTTTCATTGCTAACCAGACGCAGACACTCGTTAATATCCGCAACAGAGATACTATGATGTTTCATGCTCAGCGTTTCAGGAACATGAACGTCAGCACATCAGCATATAATGCAGACAGTGTATGCCTGAAGGATAACGTAAGCGTTGATTTGCAGAGTAACATTCTGACAATAAGCAAAGGCAAAAGCACAATGAAAATTAATCTTAAACCTTAAACGCTATTTTTCCCCCTGTCAGATTAAAGGCAGGGGGTTATGTGCATTTATCAGAACGGATTTCTGTTTTTCTTGCATTCCCGGTAAATTTTTACGACACATTCAACGAGTTTATACACATCAGGTTTAAGCACATGAATTATCTTGAGAGATTCGGCTCTGTCTAAAAGTTCTTTCACCATGATAGACGAGAATAATATTACGGGCATATTTTCAGTTCTTTCGTCCTGTCTTAAAGTTTCAACGAGGCTAAGACCATCAAGCAATGGCATCTCAATATCAGATACAAGCAGATCAAAATTCTCTCCCTGATCCAGCAATAATTTTCTCGCTTCGACTCCGTCCTTAACTGGATATATGCTCGTGAACCCGGACTGCTTTAACACATCGCATGTCTGTTGACGTAATAATGGCGAGTCATCAGCAACAAGAATATGAAAGTCTTCAACGTGTCCGACCTGCCTTTGATACGTGTTTAATTTGCTCTGATCGAACATGTGTTCAGCAACTGCCGGTGCTGTCTCCTGAATTATTGCTTCGTAATCAAGCAGCAAAATATTTCTGTCGTCCCTCTTGATGATATACAAAACCCATTTTAATGATACTCCGCGCATTTTGGAACTGTCTAAGTCTTCGGCGTTAATCTGTCTGATTCGTTCTACTCCGTCAACAAGGAAGCCTAATTTTATATCATTGAATTCTGCAACCATAACTTTAGTTTTATTCGTCGGTACTGGTGATTGAATCCCTAAAAATATTCTCAGGTCTATTAACGGAAGTGTCGCGCCTCTCAGTGTAGTTATGCCCACGAAAGCAGGTATCTTTGTCGGGATTGGCCTGCACCCTGTCCAGCGTAAAATTTCTCTGGTCTTGTTCACGTTTATAGCAAATGCTTCATCTCCGAGCGTAAAGACTACTATCTCCCATTTACGGCTCGCAGCTGCAACAGTCTTTTTCTCTTCCATGTCGGAAATTATGCCTCCCTTTTAATGAACGATTAGATTATAGCAAAATGGCCGGAATAATTATTAAACGCTATAATAGATTAGCTTATCTTAAAATGAAAGGACTGCATCAAAATTGTTAAAGCCTCAGAAACTTTTCAAAGCAATTATGATTCTTGTTTTGATTCTCATCATGGCAGCTTCATGTGCGTATGGTGCATCGCGCTCATCAATGCCGCCGGGAGTCAGAAGTTTCGCACCAACAGGAACAGTACCCGATAACGTATCATTCAGGGCAGTGTTCAACAGTCCGGTAGTGAATCGCAATCAGCTGGGAAAATCAATCACGCCGGATAATGATTTGTTCCCTTTCGAAGTGAATCCTCCGTTACAGCTCGAAGGACGCTGGCAGAATGACCGCACATTCACCGCGAGATTGTTATCGCCTCT
>JAFPWQ010000282.1 GCA_017394925.1 Synergistaceae bacterium | reverse complement strand
TCCTTCGTGCCGCTCCTCCGTAACCTGAACCTCCGTTATTTTCTATTATTACTCCGTTCACTTTATCCCATGTGCCGGGTCCTGAATCACCCGCCCACTGTGAGCCTATTCGGCCATGTTCATTTGAGCTTAATGTTCCGCCGCACGCAATAAATATTCCTCCGCTGTCCCTGAATATAAACCTGTCGATTAATTCAGCATTGCAGATATTCACATTATCACGGGGACTTTCCTGCCCTAAGCCCGTTACAATTATTCCTGAGCTGCCGTTACTCGTTACCTGTCCTTCTATGTGCAGGTTGTTTAATACTCGCATCGCTATTATTCCGCCGTGCCCGTTGGCATATGCATTTGTTCTTATTCCTGCGCTGCTGGCTTTTATCGTGAGGGATTTATAGTGCGGCACTGTTATTATCTGAACTTCATAATTTAATGCGCATGTCTCAAGATTAAATTCTTCTGTTACTTCACGGTCTATCGTTATGATGCCTCTTTGGTCTGAACCTGTTACTGTCCTGAATGCATAACGCCCTAAATCTGACTCGTCTGACGTTTTGCTTTTGCTCACGTGAATCATAATCTCAGTTCCAGCTGAATAACTTGTGAATATTCCCCCGTTCTGACTTAAGAGCGTTATGACTTTTCCGTTCACCGATGAAACTGCCGCGTGTGAATTAAAATTCGTTTTGCTGGTCAGCGTTACATCACCTAATGCTCCGGTTCCAAATCCACCCGCAAGATTTATATCCAGTGTCCCCTGATACGGCTCTTCCGGAACTACGTCAGGCGTTACTGAATCACGCATTATGAATTCATCAATGAAACCTGAAAATCCTCCGATACGGATTTCACTGACAGTTAAATCTCCGTGTGAATATTCTTTTTCGGCTATGATATTCCCGTTCAGGATTATCTGCACTTTTTCCCCGCCTAAACGAACCTTCACATGATACCAGGTGTTTAACGCAAAAATTGATGACCCGCTCAGATTCAGCATATTAATCCCGGATGAATTTAAATTTATCATGTTGTCCTGCGTCAGGCTTAATGTGAGAATTTTTGCTGACCCGTTCATGAATGTAATTATATTTCCTGATGAACTTGATGATAATCTCACAAAACATTCAAGCTCATAATCAACGCCGGATTTAATATCAAACTGTCCTGTATTCACTGCAGAAATATAATCTGAATTCGACTGCGAATATAAACACCTGTAACCGAATTTCGGAACTCCTGAAATTATTTCATCGCAGGGTTTTTCTCTCCCGGCAAATTCCACATTCCCCGCACGCGTGAATATATTCCCGGAGATTTCATCACGGCATCCGTCATATGCTTCATTGAAATATGGAAAATCAAAATGCACCAGACTTTTTATATGCATGCTGTATTTCCGTCTTGAATATGCCATTGATACACTTCCTGTTCATATATTTTTTTTATTTAATCTCCAAGCGTTATAAATGAATTCGAATCAAGCGTGATATTCCCAGTTAAATTAAACGCTCTGATATTTCCCGCTGATGTATCTACAGGTATCATGTACTCTGAATTTTCACGACGCCCTGTCCATGTCAGAACTGGTGTCCATGTGAACGTTTTCGTGATGCCGGGACCATATGCAGCATTATCTGAAATATTTGCGCTCGTTCTGTATATCCTCGTATTTTCCAGAATATATGTATTCTCAATTACATCTTTCAATATTACTCTCTGAATTCCATTCTCATAATTTATACTTTCTGCCTCTACATGTTCACTCTGTATCCCGTCGCTGATCGTGTAGCCTGATCCGGGCAGCATTCCGTCAATGGGTTCGCAGTCAATTGAATCATCTCCCGCTATCACTGATGTAACTTGCGCCGCGTACGTGTCTATTTGATTCACTACCTGAAAATCTTCTATTATGAAATGCGTATATCCCGGAAATATGCTTTGTATTTCAAGCGATAAAAGTGTCTGGGCTAATGCATCCTCCATGCGCTCAATTCTGGAAATTAAACTCGCTATGTCATAATCCCCGATTAAGGCGTTCCGTGCCTGCGTTAAACTTGCTGGTCTGAATCTCTGAACGTCATTCTTCGCGTATGTCCAGAAACCCGCTATATTCTGAAACTCTGCAAATAAATCCTGTATCCGGGTGTCTAATCTCGTTACCGTTACATAATTATTCGTACTCGCTATACTCGCTGTAATATTCGGGGCCTGGTCTATCACGGTTACTAGTGAAAGCGTGTAATTGATTATGTCTATGCCATTATCACCTTCAAGATAACCCGCGTTCTCTGTGTACGAATATGAATACAGCACTTCCTGATTCGAATCAGGGTCTAATGCAAATAACCCGTATTCATAGACAAAAAAGCCCGTGCTTAAATTCTTATTCGTCATTTCAACAACAACTTCAGCTGTCCCTGTCGCACTCGTCCGCATTGACTGTATCGGCAGTTCTCTCTTAGGCGAGATTAAATTTTCAAGGCTCAAAGGGTCATGACTGCCTAATCTCCCATTTCCGCACATGCCCTTCGTGAATGTTAATTGCTTACCAGTTAAGGCCTTCGCAAGTAAATTTCTGCCGGCAGTCGTTAATATCATTCCTGTACTCATAATTCTTCATCAGGTCCTTTCCAGCGTAACATGTCTTTAATTTCTTCAAGCTGAATATTTATTTTCGATTCGTGATTATTTATCTGGTCAGTAACGCGTGCTTCAAAATCATCAAGCCTGGAAAAAATCCGTTCCTCAAATCTGAGCAATAATTCCTGCATCGTTCTTTCATCAACTCCGATTTCATGTGCTATGTCTTTCACACTCACTATACCCGCGTATATTTTTCCGTGCTTATTTTTATCATGCGAGATTAATATTTTTCTATGACCTTCAAGTGCATCAGCAAGTCCGGCGTAAATATTATTTTCACCAGGAGGATTTATCTTTGCCAGTCCGAGAATATAAAAACCTGTTAATGCATCAAACAAGCCGGCGTAAATATTATTTTCGTCTTTGAATTCTATTCGGGTATCAAGACCGGCAAAATATGACCTCGCTGATTTGCTTTCCATTACTGCACGGCGAATTGACGCTATGATCTTATCCCGTCCCTGTGTCCGGTAATAATCCCCAGTGATTTTCGCTCTTATCCTGAATGTATACGGCTCATCTCCTGTATCCTTCCAGTGAAGAAATTCTGACTCTATGCCTATCATGCTTAACGCTTTCTTTACCGCCCATTCTGTTCCCTTATGCATGTGCCAGATAAGACTTCCCTTTACGGCTTCTCGTTTCATGTTTAACGTTGCGGCTAAATCATAAAAATCTACGTGATACAGGGCGGCTAATAAATCAAGAACTTTTTCGTTTAATTCATCTATTCTGGATAATATTATGACTTCGCTTATGTTCCGGGATATGCTTAAGCCTTCGGGATTTAATGCATGCGTTAAGGCTTTTATATTCTCGTCGGCTAATATATTCTCTGGGATTATATTTTCGAGCCTTAATTCATATATATTCTCAGCAATATTAATCTCCTCCCTTCATGCTAAAATTTTTCCATGAGGTGATAATCATGACCAGTTCAGACAGAGAAATTTTAATCAGCATAAATAACAGACTTGAACGAATCGAACAGGTTCAAGGGCAAATGCGCGCGGAAATAAGACAGCTTCAAGATGAAAGTATCCGCACAGTATCACGGCTTGATTCTCTTGAAACATATGGCGGCTGGCTCATTGCGGCTATAACTTTAATGGCTGCTCTCATGACTATTTTTATCCCGGTCATTACTGTTATATTCACACGTAAAAATTCTCATGAGGAGGCTTCATGCTTCCTCTAAGCCCCCGTATATAATCATTTCATCAGTAACAACTGCAATCTGATTCTTTTTCATGGCCGTAAATTCCGGTGAGTTAATCACGCATCGTTTTGCTCCCGCTAAGATTATTCTCTTCGTGAGCTCGCTTATATTTATATCCCGGCCTAATTTTATTCTCGTCCATTTCTCCCAGTCATGTATTGCTTCAAGAACTTTATTCTGAATCGCATATGAACCCGCTGAATTTCTTTCATCAATCCAGTAATGCACATTCACAGCATAATTCAAAACTTCGGGCTTCTTCACACTCACATAATCAGTGTCAGGTCTTATATCTTCAGCATTGCAGGTTTTATATACACTTTCGAGAATTTCATCACCGGGTAATTCTCCGCCGGTCATCAACGGGTATATCTCAACATGGCCGGGCTGTGTGTCAGGAGGTCCTAAGACTGCAACGTCAATAATATCGTTATGGGCAGTGCGGGCATAATACGCATAGGCATTAACGGGTCCGGCTGAACTGAAACTTTCAGGGGCTATATGAATTCTCTCACGAAAATTTTCATCACTCTCAACATCACTGCCTCCGTTAGACTCAGTTATATTTCTTACGCTCATGATATAAGGCAGAATATCATTTATTCTGTTTATCTGTCCGGGCACATAGCCATTCCCTTTTTCGCCTGCTTCCGTGCACATCACAGTACACGTGCATGTTAAATTTCCAGGCGGGATTTCTCCTTCTTCCGTTACGCTGAATGTCAAGCCATCACCCGCACTTACTCTCATACCCTCATAGATAAAAACATAAAAATTCTGTGCTGTGCTTAACGTGAATTCACATGTACTTACTGCACGCGAGGCACTTAATCTCGAAACACCTAACATTGCCCCGATGTGATCTAAATAGCTCCCTGATGCATACGCAAGTAATTTATTTTTCGCGGCTATGTCTATAATATTCCTCTGCTGTATCATAGCTAATATAATTGCGTTCAGAAATAAACGTACAGGGTCTCCTCTGGATAATGTCCTATTCGTTATGCTTTCATACATGCTTATGATTTCACTTTCGATTAATGCCGGGTCTTTCTCTGCAAAATTTACGTCTTCAAGATAATTAAATAATTCACTCTTCAATTTTTATTTTCCCTGCCTCCTGTATCTTTGTCTCAGATAACGATTCTCACTTTCACATGAGGTGTAAGCGTCTCTGCATTGCTCCCCTCAAAACTTACCTGCGTTACTCTCACTCTGGGTTCATACTTTCGCACCGCCTGGATAATCTCACTCGTTATTCTCACCTTTGCCACATTCACAGGCTCATCGATTAGTTTCGTGCTGATACCGAAATCTCTGTCCATTGGAACACTCCCTTTTAGAGTCGTACATATCGTAATGACATTCTGAAGAATTTCTTTATGCACATTCTCAGGCATGAATTCTATTTTATTCACGTTCACGATTTTTATATCATACTCATTCATCAATACTAATATACTCCCTTAGTTTTATATTCACGTCGGCATGCCGGGTATAGCCGCGGTTATCGATTAACTTATGCTTAACGTCTAAACTCTCAATTACCCATCTGCCATGGCCTTTTGGAATCCCGGCCAATATAAAATTCACTGCTTCGTGATCCTCAAGCATAGATATTAATCTTCGTATCTGTTCATCAGGATTTATTCCAAGTGTCATGTTCAGGCTCATCATGAATGATATTGAACTTGCTTTTATCCCGGTGAATTCAAGCATACCCCTGCCATTTAATATATTATGTTCGGCGTAATTAGCACTATGTGATTCGCTCAAATCATCAAACGTTAATATGCTCTTTTCTGAATCCACCTCAAATATTACGTCGTCTAAGCTGCCTATCATTTACTTCATGGCCTCACTTTATCATCATACACACAGCCGAGTATCACTCCGCATTCTGTTCCGCTGCCCTGCATTAAACACGCAACATGTTCTCCTGAATTCAGATAATATTCGTCATGATGCTTCACTATTGCACCCAGTATGTCTGGACATATGCATTTATGTTCTTTGCCGTCCTTCCAGTAATCCCTGTTCGAATGCTCGCATATTATCTGCAGCCGAAACTAAATTATCAAGTTCTGGAAATATCACTCTGGCCATGTGTCTGAATTTATCATAATCACTCACATATCCAAATCTTAATTTTGCACTGCTCTCTTCACTCCGGCTTGTAACCATAATATTTTGTCCCCTCGTAGAATATTTCACTCGTACTTGCTTTCTTATTCTTACCCGTACGTTTTGCCTTGTGTGCTTTGATTTGAGACTTGCTTGCTTTCACTTCGCCTAATTCTAAACTCGTCGTGTAGCCTGAACTATCTATCTTATGAGTCGCCTTCGTGATCGTGTACTTGCCCGAAAACATTCCGGCTTCACCAAGCGTAATATTCTGTCCGCCTGAAAAACGTAAATCTCCCATCATGCTTATATTTCCGGTAATTTCTTTCTTGTTGCCCGTCTTGATTCTCTTCTCTGCAATCTTTGCCGCCTGTGATGAACTCTCGGCATATTCACGAATCTCAAGCTCACGTTCTGAACCTTCTTCTGATTCATCTTCGTATTCTTCATCATAATCTTCATGCTTCACCGGATGATGATATTTTACTTTCGCTTTTCTATATACTTCAACACTCTTTGACGTAAATTTGCATGAGAGTATTTTCTTGTCCGATAATAATATTTCACTCACTGATTCATGCGATTCATATTCTTCAATGTCATAAACTATCAGCTTATTATCACGGACTTTTACGCTTAATCCGTAATCACTGCATAATGCACTCAGAAATTCTATATCAGGCTTACTCACCTGCTCGCGTCTCTCAATCATATAATCCGGAGCATCATAGAATAATTTCAGGCCATGTATATTTGCTATGTCTGCACATATCGTTCTGATCTGAACATTCTCCCATGCACGCGTGTGATTCTCATTGCGCATTCCTTTCGTGATCGCTGTACTGACTCCCTTGATGCTTAACACATGAGGCGGAAATGAATATTCAATCTGGTCAACCTCGAACATTCCGCAGGGAAGACTCTCACTTGAATCTTCTTGCTTCACTATCGAACATGTTATCTTCTCGCTTTTGCTTACCGCCCAGTCTGATAAAAATTTACCGTCTCTGTCCTGAATCTGAATCGCTATATCATCGGCTTTATCACCTGAATTATCGTTAAACGTGAATGACAATAAATAAGGCTCTAAGTCCCGTGTTATGTCATGGCCTTCATAGATTATTTTTACCTGTGTGTGTCTTGCCTGCATTCTTTCACCTGAAATTCAACGGGTATTCATTTTTCAGTGCGTTATAGCGTTCGATAATTATGCTGCAGTATTCCGGCGATATTTCCATCATTAAGCACTTCCGCCCTGTCATCTCACATGCTATTAACGTTGTTCCTGAACCGCCGAAGCAGTCAAGAATGATATCGTTTTGCTTCGTGAAGTCTTCAAGAATTTTCATGTGAAGTTCAACGGGCTTCTGGGTCGGGTGAAGTCTCGGTATAGGATTTAATGCTCTACTACCCTGTAATATCGCTCCGTTCGATTTCTGCTCATATTTTCGGATTACTCGTTCACATGTGTTGTATGCTAATTCTCCCATTCCAAAATCTAATCCTGAAGGACGCTGTTTATCCCAGAATATCCACCCTCCGTGTGGCGGTAAAAACTCCGTGAAATAATTTCTGCCCCAGATTATTAATTTTGATGTTAAATCTTTCACTATTGCATAATGTTTCCGTGCACTGTCCGTTGTTTCATCTCCGGCAAAAGGGGCACTATATTGGGGTTTTACTCTGCTGCGTCCGTACATTATTCTTTGTGTAGTAAATGAACCACTTCCTCCACCGCCAATTGTCCCGTCTTTATGTTGTATCTTAATTCCATACGGCGGATCAGTCAGCACAAGATTAACATGTTCATTATCGATAAGCCTCATAACATCTTCACGGTCAGTTGCATCACCGCACATTAATCTGTGAGTGCCGAGTTCAATAATTTCTCCGTAATTCATTCTTCATGTCTCCCCTCAAAAAATCAGTCAATCCACGGCGGCAAATTCTTCACTGCAGGAATATCAGCCTCCGGAATATTTAACTCAATGCCTGCAGAAAATTTCACATACTCAGCATATTCTTCATTCGCACTGATTAACATACTCATGAGCTTTTCACTGCCTTTTACTTTATATTCACGGAAACAAATCATGTCCCACATATCACCCTGCATAGTTATATACTTACGCATAATTCAGCCTCATATTGTCATTCATGATATCGCTTAATGCTTCACGGACTGCCTGCGCTATTCTTGACGCTAAACTCATATCGTCCTGATTTCTGCCGTCAACACTGACATTTACATTCACATTAGGAACTGGTCTATCAGCCATGAGAGAATTATTATCGTGATTAACATCGTCATTATGAACGTTATATCTTCGTCGTTCATTTATTACGCCTCCTTCTGCATTCATCATTTCATAGATATTTTTGTGTGTCTGATTCTGAGTCTGAGCCTGAGTCTGAGCCTGAGTCTGAGTGAATATATTCATTAAGTTCTGAGTTCGTGAACGTGAATCTGAATCTGAAATCATGCTCCGTGTGAATATATTCATGGCCTGTGATGCAATGCCTGATTTATCATTGCGGGCTATATGCATACCGAGAATATTAGCCGCCTGCATCATAACCTGCTGACCTCTGGACTTATCACGCAACGGCACAATTGCTTCGGGTCCTGCTTCGGCAACAAGTCCGTAATGCGCACGGGTCATTATTCCTCCTGATGCATGACGCAATGCCGGAATATTTATCGTATGCTTTTCTCCGTTCATATCTACCGCCTCATGCTTGAATGACATCTGAGCTTCCGCCGCTTTCGTATTCTCTCCGACTTCCTGCGCTATTTTCTTTATGTCGTCCCAGTAATAATATAATGCCCCTAATGCCGCAATAACCAGTCCGATTTTGAACAGCAATGCTCCCACTGCAAATGACGTTGCACCAGTCGCCATTGTTGCCGCCGTATTCGCCGTTACTGACGCTTCACGGAATGCCGCCCATGCCGACGGTAAATCAAGTATTGCCTTGCCTATGTTATATACACCTTTTACCGCCTTTGCTCCAGCTAATGCCGTAAGTGTGAACGTGAGATATTTTGCTTCTTCCGGGTATTGCCGGATAATGTCATTCAGACCTGAGATTGCCTTCGTGAGTAATTCAACGCCTTCACGCACTAACGGACTGAACATGTCTCCAAGTGATATTTTCAGACCGTCTAATGCACTGCCAATTATCGTAAGCTGCCCGTTCAGTGAATCAAGATTTATATCCGTCATTCTCTGAGCCTGACCCGGTGCCTTCGTGATTAATTCATTTTCATATCTGGCTGTATCCCCTTTTAATGCTCCTTCGGCAAGTGCTATCATTGCGTTTGAATAATTCAGTCCGAATACATTCGCAAATGCCTGCATTCTTTTTTTTGCACCTAATGGAGTCGTTGCTTTATATAATTCTGAGACTATATCAGGCAGTTCACGCATAGCTCCTTCTCTTGTCTGAATTGCTATTTTATACTGCGCTAATGCTTCGGCCACTGCTTTAGGTTCCTTGCTTAATCTCGCAAATGTCGAACTTACCGCTGTTCCTGCTTCACTCGATTCTATCTGCATGTTCGCTAACGTCATTAATATCGCCGTTAATTGCTCTGCACGTACTCCCATCGCATGAGCCGTTGCCGCCGTTCCCTTGAATGCCTCACCGATATTCGCAATGTTAGTACTCGAATTCGCCGATGCATATGCAAACATATCTGCAAGCATACCCGCATCTTTTGCCTTTAGTCCTATCGTGTTTAAACTCCCAACTAGTATTGCCGCCGCCTGTGCCAGATCTAAACCTTCAGCCGCCGCCATGTTCAATAATTCCGGCATGGCCTGCATTGTCTGTTCTGGATTAAAACCGCCGCGGATTAAATTCTCCTGTGCATTTGCCGCCTGTATCGACGTAAAACTCGTTTCAGCTCCAAGCTTCAATGCCTGTTCCCGCATCTGATAGAACTGCGTCAAATCTGCTCCAGGTGAACTAAAGCCTACTGCTTTCACTTTCTGCATGGCCTCTTCAAAATCCGCGCTTATCTTCACCATCGGCTTTATCGCTCCATATGCCGCTGTTACCTGCATAAACGTACCCTTCATGTTATCCCACGTTAATTTGCTTCGGATATTCTCATAACGTGATCGTGCCTGTGCAAGTTTATTCTGGGCATCCGTGAGTTTGTCCATTTGACCCGTCAGTCTCTGCTGTTCTGAGGTTAAGTTACGCGTGTTTATTCCTGATTCACTTAAGCCTTTGCCGAGTTCCGCTAAATGTTTTCTCTGGGATAACAGCGTCTGTGATAATTTATTCGCTTCGATATTTGCCTGCGTAAATTCACGTTTCATTGCCGCTGTAGGCTGCGGAGTCTGTCTCATCTGATCACGCAATACACGTACGCGTTCTCTTGCCTGATTTAATTTCTGCGCTGTCTGTTCAATATTCCCGCGTAATTTCTGATACTCACCAACTTTACCCGATGACTGTCTCAGCTGTTCGAACTTATTCTGCATCTGTGCCATCGCCTGTGATGCCTGACTGAACCCTGTCCGCATTGAATCTCCGTTGAAGATCATGCTCATTTTTACCGCAAACTCTAACATCTCGGACATGTATATATATAACCTCCCTTCCTGCTATAATTTTTTTTATTCCATTATGAAAGTGATTGATTGCCTTGTTTTATCCCGTTAAACCTGTAAACCCGGCTGTGATTGAACGCAATAAAAGATTAAAGCGCATTGATGATCTCAAAATTAAAATCATGATTCTCAAAAATGAATCAGCTGTATGTTACGCAAAAGGACAAAATGATTTATACGAACTCAAAAAGGCTGAACTTGATAATCTCAATGCTGAATTAAATTTACTCGAATTCATTCATAATCATGATTCATTTCAGAACGTTAATCCTGAACCTGAAGAAAAACCGGGTATCATTTTCTGGATTGTTTATATTATTATCTGCCTGTGGCTTTTCGGGCGGCATCTTTAATTTCTTCATTGAGCTCCTGCATCACGCTTAACCAGTCATATATTTCACTGCACGGAAGTTCAAGCCATTCACTTATCCCCCCGTGCACATATTCACTCATACTCACTATCACTTTACGGTACTTATGCGCGTTAATTCCTCCGTACCCGTGACCCTGTATATATAGTTATACTTGTCTATCATGAGCTGTTCTATTCCGTCGATGTCTAGTTTCATCTGATATACTTCATGCGTCGTCTTTGTCTCTGTGCTTTCATTCACGGCTAATTTTCCCATGTCAAAACTCTTCGTTACGGCTCGCATGAACAAATGCACCTGACGCGTTACATATATTCCCAGTCCTGCATCAAAATCAATCTCTGCTGAATACATATCCAGTATATGTCCGACCGGTGCTAATAGTGTCGCCCATGATTTAGTCCGCGTTCTCCACGTTAATTCACATGTTACGCTGTTCACCTGACCCATTCCGGGACTGTCCACTACTCCCGCAATCCCTGCTCCTTTCACTTCACTCGTCATCATTTCTACATTCGGCATCGTTCCTTCGGCTATTCTGAGCAATTCGCCCGTCTCCGTGTAAACGTTAAAATTCAATGCCTTCTCCGGCACTAAATTAGGCATTATTCATTTCTCCTTTTTTTTTGTGTGTATAAAAAAATTGAGACCTGTTAAAAGGCCTCATGAAATTCATGAAAAAACTTTTTGATTTTTTGCCCTGTCTCCTGAAATACAAATAAAAGAGAGACTTTTTTTGACCGTTATATTTTGATTTTTACGCGCTTATTATAATCCCTCAAATAACGTGTTCATATATTCAGGGTCAAATTCTAGAATCCCTTCAATTACTTCTGCTGGCACAGGCGGAGTCATGTACACGTGAAATTTTAATATTCCGTTCATTAAATCCGTCAGCACATTCTCGCTCTCTTTGAATTCAACTCGCCCCCCTAATATCATTTCCCGCGCCTGCATCCCGTTCAAAACAAGATTAAACGAGTTCACTATTTGCCGGATTAATCTCACTGTTACAGGGGCATCAACTCTCTGCCAAAACGTTGTTATGAATAAATTTCCGACATAATCGAACATGCGCCTCACCGGAATAAATGCGTCTTTCGGGTCCGTATTGCCAGGATAACATCCCGTCCTGTTTCCCCATGCTGCCCAGCCAGACATGAAATTTAAACACGTTACTATTCCCTGTGAGTTTAAATAATTCGCCTGCTCCAGTCCAAGCATTATTTCTTCGCCCGCGTCATTCACACATGAGTCCATCTGCAGTAATTCATTACTCGGCGATTTATACGGCACATCATCATGTTCTGAATCTACCTGATTCATTAATCCGATTAACTGTGTACTCAAATGAAATATCTTGTCCGCAAGTTTCACCTTAGGCCAGCACACTATTTCACGTTCGGCCATGTAATTATGCTTGTTCTTCCATTCGGGAACTTCTGTATACACATCTGCATTCGCACTATCACACGGTATATCTATTACCGCCTGACCCGTGAATATCCCGTTGATATTCTCAGCTTTCGCACGCATCACTCCGGCCACTCCTGAATCGCATGAGTATTTCGGACTGCCGATTAAACCAGGTATCAATCTGAATTTCGGAAACACGTCATTAATGCATTCGAGTCCTTTATGCTTCCCCGTCGAAACTTCTATCCCTCCGATTATCTCATCCGCACTCACACTTTCAGGCTTCGCTCTCACATGGCCTATTTTTACACCCGTTAATGCGCTCATCTTGCCGCCCGTGATTATGCTCACAACTGCATTCCCTGAATCATCATACCCACATTCATAATCTTCGCCCTGAACGTAATTCTTGCCGGTCTCGAACGTTAACCCCTTACTCAGCATCACATCCTGACCTAAATTTATTTCCCCGTCTGAAATGCTATAACTCGTTAAATTCACATTCTCTTTATGACTCTCAGGGTCAAATACATTTATCATTACCGCAGGACTTTTCGCGAATAATGCAAATTGTGAATACATGAATTCACATAACGTGTATTTCTTCCAGTCCGAACTATAGCCAAGTGCTTTTACTGCTTCCTCATATCTATATACTAAGACAGGTTCATTCACTTTCATTTCTTCACACATATACACAGGTGCAGTTCCTACTATAACAGGCAATCCCGCATTTATCTGCGACGGCGGAATTATACTCATCGGTACTTCACTCTTATATACTCCGTGCCTGAATGCCATTACTTAATCACCTTCCCTTTCACCCGCTCATAATATACTTCCTTTTTTCGCTATCTTCGCTCTCATCTCATCAGCTTCACGTACCGGCACTATCAATTTCTCTATTTCAGGTACAATCGCAATCATTTCCTTCACGTTATACGGCAGCCCTCCGATATATACCTGATACGTGAATATTCCTTTTGACGGGATATTAGGCCCGCAGTAAATCACATGCATATTCTCTTTTTCTTCCGGCTCAGTGTTCTTCGTGCCAGTCTGCATTACTTCTTCGTCCATCGTTTAATCTCCTTCCGTATATATATTCATTCCCCGCTAAGGCTCTTCCTGCTTCACACTTCAACTCAATCTCTCCAAAATATACAGGCCATGAATCAGCTTCGATTAATTTGCTCTTTAACGGCATCTCAATATGAAACCTGTTATCTATGAATCTCTCTGTCAATATATCTTCGCGGATTTTCGCAAGCATGTTCAGCACATCACGGTAACCTGTGCTTACGCTCGATTCATCATAGACACAGCATAATATCTTCATGTTTAATCTGCACATTTCTATTCCGCGTTCTTCTGAATCAACACGGTCAACTGCCTTCACTATCACAGACGGGAAATTATTCGCAAAATCTTCTCC
>JAFPWQ010000281.1 GCA_017394925.1 Synergistaceae bacterium | reverse complement strand
TTTAGAACAGGAGTGTTTTAATGAACATTCAGGAAGTCAGCGTATTCATCATTTATCTTTTGTTTATGCTTGCAATAGGAGTATGGTTCTTCTTCCGTGATAAAAATCAAAGTGAGAAGGGATACTTCTTAGGCGACAGGAAAATGGGAGCATGGGTAGCGGCACTCTCAGCAGGTGCTTCAGACATGAGCGCATGGGTTCTCATGGGACTGCCTACATCAATATATGCTCTCGGACTCGGTCAGGTGTGGATATCAGCAGGTCTTGCGATTGGCTACACACTCAGCTGGATATACGAAGCACCCCGACTTCGGACATTCTCAATTGCGGCAGATGATTCAATCACGATTCCCCAGTACTTAACGAACAGATTTTTATCGAAGTCAAAGACCCTGCAATTAATTTCTGCGGCGGTATTCCTGATTGCATACACGATCTATGCGGCCTCAAGCATAAAGGCCTGCGGTACACTCTTCAACACAGTAACGGGACTCGATACGACAATAGCAATGTATCTTGCGGCTCTTATCGTGATAAGTTACACGTTCTTAGGGGGATTCAGTGCGGTATCATGGACTGATTTCTTTCAGGGAATGCTTGTACTTGCGGCCATGTTAATAGTACCCATAGCTGCATGGACAATGCTTGAGCCCGGAGCAGCGGCAACGATTGATACTCCGCATTACTGGAATTTCTTCTCAAGCTGGCAGGATATAGTTTCCGGTCTTGGCTGGGGACTTGGTTATTTCGGAATGCCTCACATTATAATCCGGTTCATGTCAATCAAATCACAGCATGAGTTACGCAAGTCAGCGAAGATAGGCATATCATGGACAGTGATAATTCTTGTGTTTGCGGCACTTGTCGGTACAATCGGAAGAATGTTTATCGGCTTTGACGAGACAGTGAACAATAACTCGCTTGTGTTTGTCGTGATGACCAGAAAGATATTCCCTGCGGTTGTATCGGGCGTATTGCTTTCGGCAGTGTTAGCGGCAGCAATGAGTACGGCGGACAGTCAGCTTCTTGCGGCGGCGAGTGCGTTTGCATCAGACGTATACCGTCCTGTGATTCGTAATAATCAGGCGGGCAATAAAGAAATGCTCTGGGCAGGACGTATTGTAGTCTTGCTGATTGCACTTGCGGCGTTATTCATCGCGTCTAATCCTAATGCAGGCTCTATCATGTCTCTTGTGTCTAATGCATGGGGAGTATTCGGTGCGGCATTTGGACCTGCGATAATGCTTAGCTTATTCTGGAAGAGATTCACGTTTTCTGGTGCGGCTGTTGGAATCTTCGTAGGTGCTGCGGTCGATATTTCGTGGCTGAATTATATGGCTCATACGGGAGTATACGAGATTATTCCGGGATTCTTTGCGGGATTAATCGCGGCGGTTATCGTGTCATTGCTTTCACCGAAGCCATCACATGAAGTTGAAGAACTTTTCGATAAGGCATTGGCCATGACGAACGAGTAAAGAAAAAATATTTGCTCCTCCGGTTAATAGCCAGAGGAGTTTTTTTATTTCTTTCTGAGAAGAATAAATGATAAGAGCAAAAGCACAAGGCATATAGCTGAAAAAATGCTCATGCCGAACATTAAGCCGCTGCCTAAAATAATACCGAATACAATTGAGCTTAAAGCATTTCCGAGTCCAATGAAGAAATTGCATAAAACCAGTGCAGTATCGTTTTCAATATTCTTAACGTAATCGCTCTCAAGGAATGTCTGTATCAGCACGGTGTTTCCGAATGAGAATGAAATTCCCAGAAATATTATTGAGACAATAACAACGCGCAAATCTGTTGTTCTGGCAATTAACATCCACGCCGACAGTGCAGTTAAATAAGCCGCAATTGCCCCTTTATTTTTCAGCTTGCCCCAGACGATTTCAACCATAGCAGAACTTAAAGCAATTACGAAAATCGCCCTGATTACAAGTAAGGCTGAAGTATACGTTGGGTTATAGCCTAAATTATCAATGAGAATGGGAATATAAAAATACTGGAAGCCTTCTATGAAAGCATACGGCATAAACAGAATTAATAATAATATAATGCCTTTGAACGGTATGAATTTTTTCCTGACTTCAGATGAAGACTGTTCAGCATCAGCTTTGACGACTGCGGGCTGTTTAATCTGTTTTCCTGCGTGCCAGAAAAGAAATATTAACAGAACCCATAAAGTTGAAGTTACGAAGAATACCTGATGATAAGGCAGACTGCTCGCTAAGAAAGATCCTACGATTGTTCCGATATTTATTCCTGCTGAAGTTCCTACGGCATTCCCGACTAAACTTTTTTGCTGTTTATCCTGAGGTTCAATCATTCCGATTGTAAGATATATAGTGTTAGTTAAAATTCCGAAGCCCATACCGTTAAGAAGTAAGGCAAGCAGAATAGAAATATAATTCCGTGATAAACCGGCTAATAAATCTCCTGAGCTGCAGCAGATAATTCCGATTGCAGTCAGAAATCTAAAGCCTATTTTGCGGTTCAGGAACGGACAGAACAAAGCCGAGAGAGATATAAATAAAGCGTTTGCGAATAAAGGCAGAGCACCGGCCATTGACTCAGGAATACCAAGAGTTTCATTCCAGAAGCCGGACGTATAAACCGGAAGGAACGAAGAAGTCATGTTCAGGACAAAGACAATAGCGAAGGCAAGAATTCTCAGCATTGCCAGAGAAGCGGGTTTATCTCCGATTCTAGCAAAATTAATTCCGAGACGTTTTTCCTCGCGCATTTCGGGAATTATAGCAAAGCCCTCATTCATGAAGAAAATCATAGCTACGATTGAGAGCATTACCCCGACGACTATATTCGTGATAATCCTGTTGAATAATTCCATGACGCGGTAATTATCCTGAGCTACAGCAAGAACTCCGACAACTTTTCCGTCCCTGTTGAAAATCGGTGAACGCCCGAAAAGAAATGTTCCTCCGGCTGATAACGTAGGCTTGCTCGATGAAGGCTCGCCGGTCTCATAAATTTTCTGAACATCAGCCTGTGTAGACGGGTCCAGCGGATAATAAGTTCCGATTGAAAGGTCCGTATAACAAAGCGCATAAGCTCTTCCGTCAGGTTCAATAATATCGATTTCAGCTCCGTATCTGCTGTCGACATCATGATTCGCCGTAGTTATTGAATATAACAGGTCAGAAATTCCCGAATAATCTTCGTTCATGAAATCCGAAGCATTATGAATCCCGTTAAGCCAGTCTTCATTGAATCTGTTTGCTCCGATTATGGCCATGTCTTTTAACTGCCCTGAAATGTGCTCAAGATAATTATACTGGAAAGGGTTGCTGACACTGTAAATTATCGATGAAGACAAAACTAACGTAAAAATAATGAGACCGATTTCCAGAATCGTAACTCTGGAAAATTTTGGCTTGCAGTAAATAAAATAACATGCCGCACGAATCATTAAATAAATCAGACAAATTAAGCTCAGAGTGAAAATCGCGGTATATATCCCGAAAATTATTAGCTGCCTTTTTCCCAGAGCAAAACTGTTCTGCCTGAACTTTACATTTCCGCCTGCATCAAAACCGACAGCTTCATCATTATAAATAGTGAATAAAATATCTCCTCCGGCATAAACATTTGAGATTGATACGCCTTTTCCATCCGTAGATTTGCCATATAAGGACTGGGACAAAAGAACAGTAAACGCGGTTTTATCAGATAATACTCTGCAGATTCTTCCGCCGTAAATATCCACAAAATATATCTGCCCTTTATCTGAAATGTCTATATCATAAAGAACTTCTTTGCTGTCTTTCGGACTAGAATACACAACGGACTGCGAATTGTCTGCGAATTTAATTATATGCCCGCGTTTTTCGACACCGTAAATTGCCCCGTCAGGTGTATGCGCGAAATTCTGAAAGTAGACCCACGCATCTGGGTAATCATATGATTCTTCAGAAATAATTCTGCCTTTTTCGATGACACAAAGTGAAACGTTTTTATCATCAGCCCGGACAAAACTTAATTTCCCGTCGGTGAAACGAATATCGAAAATTCTGTGCTTATTGATTTCGTCCTGAGGCTTGTATGAAACTTCATAGGCCTTATCGATATAACTGCCTGTAGAATCATAATGCAAAATACGTTCAGACGCGAGCAAATAACCGCTGCCGTCCCAGTCCACAGTAAGAACATAAAATGAATTATCGGACGGGTCAATGCAAAGGTCTTCTGCCTGATAAAAATCGCTTTTGCTGCTTCCGCTCTGCCTGAGAAATTCAACAGCGTTATCTTTGATTCCTGCAACACGGCTTTTTCCGCTGTCAATGAAGTAAAAATTATTTCCGTCTGTACCAGCTGCAAGATACCCGATTTCAATAGCTTTATCTTCCGTGTTTAAGCTCGAAATGTCTGCACCCGCTAAGAAAATTACGACTAACGACAGCAAAAAAAATACAGCTGAAATAATATCAAATATGCCTGTCTTAGGGCTGACGAATATTTTTTTGAACATAAAAGCCTCCTGATTTATATTGTGATATGTTTTTTGTATTCCCGTCCTGCATAAAAGCAAGAAGTTCTTCCGTTACCGCTGGCCTCCTGAGGAAAAAGCATACTATGTATACGTACACTGCCTTTATGAATACGGCGGCTTTTCTCAATAGAAGGATATTCTTCCAGACGGTTTACTTCGATGATTTCTTTCATACCCCATTTATAAAACGGGAGAGCAGGCATACAGATATAATCCATTATTGCGTCTCTCCGTCCGTCCCGGTTTTGAGTTAAATGACGTTTCATATAATCATTGAGATACTTTGAGCGGCACTCGTAAAACAAATTCAGGAATTCGGGGTCGCGTCTGTGAAAAATTGCGGTTTCGACTTCAGGAAATTGATTCTTAAATTTTTCTGTCCATTGAATACAAATATCTGAAAGCCGGTCTAAATGTTCAAGAAATTTTTTGTGAAGAGGTTCAAAAAGTTCAGCCGGAAGATGATCAAATAGATTAATGAATGTCTTCTCATATGACATGTCGGGAATGGAAACAACGAGTTTAGCTTTGTAGAAATCAGCCAGCCGGAACAGATAATAAAGCTCCTGATATTCATCTGTCGTCAGCTTGTCTTTATCACATTCAATTGAAACACGCTCTATAGAATTTTTATTCTGCTGCACAAAATCCCAGAATGCCGTTTCTACTTTAGATGATAATACGCTCCCAATAGTCATTTCCTGCATCGTGTTGAAATCAAAAATATGCTCTTCTCCGTTGTGTAAGAAAATGTGAAAAAGCATTTCGTCCGTGCCGAGAATGCAATAACCGCCTTCCATGCCCAAATCATGAGCCTGCGTATTATTTTTCAGCCCGGCAAACCAGTCAATATCTGACAAGAACCATGGATGACTGGTTAATTCGTTGTGAGTCCCGATGATTTCCTCTAAATCGATGGCGGCCGTTCCTGATTTATACGTGATCGCATAAACCGGTTCGTTTTGATTTGCTCCGGGAAAATTAATTTGAAATGCTTTGCCGGCAATATCCGATTTCATTTGACGAATTTTTGCACGAAGTTCTGCTTTCTTTTCATTCTTTTCATGTTCGTTATTCTGAAGATTAGCAAGCTCCGTACTAAGCCTCTGATACTCTGCGGAATTACAGAGATTTTGAATCGTGTCCTGATATGAGCGTATTTTCTGCCACGTCCGGGTTTTCAGGTTTACTTTGCTGAGTTCAAATCCGTCATCTACAGGCATAACAAAATCAAGCAAAGCCGAATTCCTGTAAACGCTCTGACTGATTTCAATTTGAGACTGATGTAAAATTTCCCGTAATGTATGCAAGTATTCTTACCGCCTTTGATATTACGTTAATTACGCATAAATATTTCAGGAATTCATTCTAACACATCACATTAATTTTTTTTTCAGGCTGTATATGAGCGTAAAGAAAAATACTTTTTATGTTTTTACTCTATCGTGAAGCCATTCACACCCCAGACTTTTATATCTTCATACCTGACGTATATATTCTCTGACGGAATGCCAAGTACTTTATTGAATGCCTCTGTAATTTCATACGTGAGCTTGTCATAACCGTAATGCTTTTCATTCCCGAATATGCTGACCTCGATATATGCCGCCGGTTTGCTGTCATCTCCGCGTAACCAGAAATGATAATTACTCTCAAAGCCAATCATAAGATTCTTTTCACTTTTTCCCGGCACTGATTCTATTGCATGGCCGAGACGCGCTTTTATTTCTCTTTCATGTTCTCTGCTCAAAGTTACGTTTACTCTTGCAATGATGAACGGCATGATTTACTCACATCCTTTCATGAACTCAAGCAATTTATCTGAAAGTTCACGTTCTTTTCTCTGGTACGTGTGCCCGGTTCCCTCAATGAAGATTAATTGATTTTCATTCGCATTTTTCATGTGAGAGTTAATATTGCTCAGAAAGCCCGAAGGATTGCCGTATGTGAATGTGTCATACGTTCCAATTAACAATGCGCCCGTGTGAGTTATCGCTGAGACCTGCGAAAAATCTTTGTCTGATTCAACATGTACGTTATTGAGAGTATCAGTGAAGAGCCAGTTATAAGCCGTGTCAGCAATGCACGGAACCCAGCCCATAAGCGCAAACGGCAGCATGTCCTTGCCTTTTCCGTTCTCAACAAATGAACGCACTGTGTCTTTTTCTTTCTGTGTTACGTCATTCATGAGCCATTCGAGATTTGCAGGACTCATGAGAAGAAAATGTGATACCCTCTTTATATCATGATGACGTGAGAGATAATATATGACTTTATTAGCTCCCAGTGAATGACCCGCAAGAATGATATTTGCATAGCCGCTTTTCTCTGCGAAGTCTAAATACGCATCAATATCTTCATCCGTGTAGCTGAAGTATTCATTGTATGAGCCGATTACTTCCTGCTTGCCTGTCCTGACGTTTAGCGTTTCAATTCGGTTGAATGCGTCATTGGTCTGTGCGTAAATGAAATCGATTGCGTTTGAGCTTAATTTATCACCGATATTATAGTAGAACGGATTCGAGTAAAAATTTCCGTGAATGCCGGTTATAGCGATTAATGCACTCTTAGCTTTCACATTTTCACTCTTGAACAATACGCCGTTAAGTACACTGCCCCGTTTCGTTGGGAGATTAAGTTTATATGCGCTCATCTAAATACGCACCTGTGAGCATGTGAATTATAACAGGCATTGCATGATATACATTTTGATGTTGTGGATGTACCCTTCATGAATTTATCGGGCAGGTCAGGTTCACGCAGAAGGGGACGCGACAATGATAACAGCTGAATGTTGGTATTATCGAGAATGTTCTGCATGGTCTCAATACTTCTCAGACCTCCGACAAGGATAAC
>JAFPWQ010000280.1 GCA_017394925.1 Synergistaceae bacterium | reverse complement strand
GACTGTATCCATTAATGAGCGTATACGTTTCCGCATTTCGTTCTTGTCAGTGTAAACATGATTCACGATTAGAGGCTCTGCAATTAATTCCCAAACTGACAATCTCGGATTAAGACATGAATACGGATCCTGAAAGACGATTTGCACACGTTTGCGTAATGCTTTCATGTCATGTGATGATGCCTTCGTTATGTCAGTATATCCGTCATCATTGCTATTCTTTAACAGAACTTTACCTGATGTGCTGTCGAGCAAACGAATCAAACAGCGTCCGAGCGTAGACTTTCCGCAGCCTGATTCACCGACAAGTCCAAGCGTCTCGCCTTTATGGATCTCAAAACTGACATCATCAACAGCATGAAGCATACCTCTTTTAGTCGCAAAATATTTTTTGAGATTCTGAACGCGTATATATACTTCGCTCATGATAACGCCTCCCCGTTAATGAATTTCCTGACGCATAAAGGACATGCCGCAAAGTGTCCCGGTTCTGCTTCCTGCATTTGAGGCTGAAGATTTTTGCATTCGTCAATGGCCATGTTACAGCGGGGATGAAACGCACACCCTGAAGGCAGATTCACGGGATCAGGCATGAGTCCGGGTATCACGGGTAACTCGTCAACATCTTCATCAATTGACGGCACTGACTTAAACAGTCCGCGAGTATACGGGTGCACAGGATGAGTATACAGTGAACGTTTATCTGCGTATTCAATCACTCGTCCTGCATACATGATAGCTACCTTGTCGCAGATGTCCGCAACTATGCCCAAGTCATGAGTGATGAGTATCATTGAGGCCGAAAATTTTTGCTTAAGCTCTTTCATGAGTTCAAGTACCTGCGCTTGAATCGTAACGTCAAGAGCAGTTGTAGGTTCATCGGCAATGAGGAGTTCAGGGTCGCAGGCAAGAGCAATTGCAATCACAACTCGCTGCTTCATTCCGCCTGAAAACTGATGAGGGTAATCATGCATTCTCTCACGGCGAATTCCGACAAGTTCAAGCATATCTCCTGCAAGTTTTAATGCTTCAGAGTGTGAGACGTTCTTATGCAGGCGAATCATTTCGGCTATCTGCTTATCGACAGTCATAACAGGATTAAGGCTCGTCATTGGGTCCTGAAAGATCATAGCTATTTTCTCGCCGCGAATTTTTCTCATCTCTGATTCTGATTTCGTGAGCAAATCTTCACCGTTGAATATAATCTCACCGCTCTTAATTTTTCCCGGCGGATTCGGAATCAGTCTCATTATGCCTAATGCCGTTGTAGTTTTTCCTGCTCCTGTCTCACCGACAAATCCAAGTGATTCACCGCGCCCAAGTTCAAGATTGAGATTCTCTACTGCATGAACTATTCCGCTTTCAGTCTCGTAATGTATCGTGAGATTCTTTATGTTCAGCATTGTGTCATTCATGATAATCATCACCTCTTGAGTTTAGGGTCTAATGCATCACGAAGACCATCGCCGAGAAAGTTCAAAGCAAGAATTGTAAGCATAATCGCGAGTCCAGGATAAAGCGTCATGTGGGGAAAATCGCGGATATACTGACGGCCTCCCGATAACATTGCGCCCCATTCAGGGTTAGGCGGCTGAATTCCAAGACCAATGAATGATAACCCTGCGGCATTGAGAATTGCGCTTGCAACACCTAATGTTGACTGCACTATTATGGGTGCCATGCTGTTGGGAATAATATGCCTGAGAATTATTCGCAAGTCTGAACTTCCTGCTGCCCTTGCTGCCTCTATGAATTCCATGTTCCGAATCGAAAGTACAGAACCCCGCACTATTCGCGCATACGTGGGTACGGCTGAAATTCCGACAGCAATCATTAAGTTCATGAGGCTTGGACCTAACGCCGCTACAATTGCGATTGCTAAAAGCGTCTGAGGAATCGAGAGCAATACGTCCATTATGCGCATTATGCAGTTGTCTAACCTTCCGCTGTAATAACCCGATATTGCACCTAGCATTCCGCCTGTAACGAGTGCAATTCCTACAGCAATGAATCCAACCTGCAATGATACCCTTGCACCGTAAATCAATCTGCTCATTATGTCCCGTCCGAATTCGTCAGTGCCAAGCCAGTGTTCACCCGAAGGAGTCTCGAACATGTGCATTAAATCCTGCTTAACCGGACTGTACGGTGCAATGACTTCTGCGAATACTGCACAGAACACGAGCACGAATATTATCGCAAGTCCGAACATGGCCAGAGGGCTTTTGCTCAGTCTCAGTAACACGTCAACGAACGGGCTTCTTCTTTTGCGTACAAGTTCAGGGATAATTTTTTCGTCTGTCATGTCATCATCTCCTATTTTAATTCTGCTTTGATTCGCGGATCTATATATGCATAGAGCAGATCAACAAGCAGATTAACGATACTGAATGTGATTGCAATGAATAACACTCCGCCCTGTACCATTGGATAATCGCGGCTCATTATCGCGTTCACCATAAGCCTGCCTACACCGGGAACAGCAAAGATAGATTCAGTGAGAATTGCACCCGATAATAACTGCCCGAACTGAAGACCGCATAACGTTACGACAGGGATTAATGCGTTTCTCAGTGCATGAACTCCGATTACTATGCTCTCTTTCTGACCTTTTGCCCTCGCCGTACGAATATAATCCGCTCTTATGACTTCAAGCATTGACGAGCGCGTCATTCTCGTAACCATTGAGATTGACTGTGCAGCAAGTGCCACCGAAGGCAAAATCATAGCTTTGAACGTTGAGAAGCCTGACGAAGGCAGCCAGCGTAATCTCACTGCAAAGAACAGAATCAATAATAAGCCCAGCCAGAACACCGGCATTGAGAGTCCTATCATTGCGAATATCCTCGTGATTGTGTCAAACCATGAGTATTGTTGTATCGCCGAAATTATTCCGCATGGTATGCCTATTATTATTGCGATTATCATTGCGAAGGCTGAAAGTTTAAGCGTGTACGG
>JAFPWQ010000279.1 GCA_017394925.1 Synergistaceae bacterium | reverse complement strand
TCACTTCATGTGCATTCGAGATTATGAACTGCCTTCTCGGTTCTACTTTGTCGCCCATGAGAATATCAAAGTATTCATCAGCAAGGAAATTATCATCAAGTTCAACCTGTTTGAGAATTCGATTCGCAGGGTCCATTGTAGTCTCCCATAACTGTTCAGGATTCATTTCGCCCAGTCCCTTGTAACGCTGTACACTAACTTTTGACGGGTCCGGCGCATTATCGACATGAGAACGTAATTCCTTGTCCGTGTAGCAGTAATTAATCTCTTTGCCGTACTGAACACGGTATAAAGGCGGCTGTGCAAGATATAAATATCCCTGTGAAAGCAATTCGGGCATATGTCGGTAAAAGAACGTGAGCAATAGCGTACTTATGTGTGCACCGTCAACATCTGCATCTGTCATGATGATTATCTTGTGATAGCGTAATTTCGTTGCGTCAAATTCATTGCCTATTCCGCATCCCAAAGCCGTTATGATCGTCTGAATCTCACGGTTAGCGAGCATTTTGTCCATTTGAGCCTTCTCAACGTTAAGTATCTTGCCCCGTAATGGGAGAATGGCCTGAAATGTTCTGTCTCTTCCCTGCTTGGCACTTCCGCCTGCTGAATCTCCTTCGACGATATACAGCTCTGTATTCTCTGCATTCTTTGATGAACAGTCAGCGAGTTTACCCGGAAGATTCATTCCTGACATTGCACTCTTACGCACAAGTTCACGCGCTCTTTTCGCGGCTTCTCTTGCACGCCTTGCACGTATTGCCTTCTCGACAATGGGCTTCACAATTTCTGGTCTGTCCTCAAAAACTGACAATAAGCCCTCGTACACAACTGAATCAACTGCACCGCGTACTTCACTGTTGCCGAGCTTTGTCTTGGTCTGGCCTTCAAACTGAGGTTCGCTGAGTCTCACGGATAATACGCAGGTTAATCCTTCTTTGAGGTCATCACCGGTGAGATTATCTTCTTTGTCGCGCAGGACTTTATTCGTTCTTGCAGCCTCATTGATTGCACGCGTCAAAGCTGTACGAAGTCCGACAAGGTGAGTTCCGCCTTCAATCGTGTGAATCAAATTCGCGTAGGTGTATGTGTGTTCGTTATAGCCGTCATTGTATTGCAGTCCGACATCAACCGAAATGTTATCGCGTGTTCCTGATAATACGATTGGATTCTCGAATAATGCATTTCTGTCGCGGTCAATGTATTTCACGAAGGCAGATATTCCGCCCTTGAAGAAATATTCCCGTGATTCGTTCGTACGCTCATCAAGAATAGTAATTTTGAGTCCGGGATTCAGGAATGCAAGTTCCATTAACCTGCTCTTGAGTGTGTCTACTGAATGATGAACATCTTCAAATATTTCTGAATCAGGAAGGTAATCTATTCTTGTCCCCTGCCAGTTTGCGCTCACGCCTTCGGATAAATCCGTTACAGGTACTCCGCGTTCAAATCTCTGTGAACGTTCAATGCCGTCTCTGGCAATCGTAACTACAAGCCATTCCGATAACGCATTCACGACAGATACGCCCACACCGTGAAGTCCGCCTGATACTTTGTATGCACCGTTACCGAACTTGCCCCCTGCATGTAAAACCGTGAGAACTACTTCGCTTGTGGGTCTGCCGTTGTAGGGGTGAGGGTCTGTTGGGATTCCTCGTCCGTTATCCTGGACTGATATGCTCTCGTCTTTATGTATCGTTACGTCTATCTTGTCGCAGTAACCAGCCATTGCCTCGTCTACCGAGTTGTCGACAACTTCATAGACCAGATGATGAAGTCCGCGCTCGCCTGTATCACCGATATACATTCCGGGACGTTTGCGCACTGCTTCAAGACCTTCGAGAACTTTTATGCTTTCTGCTCCGTAATCATTGATGTGATTCTCTAATTCCATTTCGTGATTAAATGTGTGTCTCCTTCACTAAAGATGAAAAGTTTCTTATGAATTATATCAAACGGCCATGTGTTATTATTTTCGCATTCACTTCAAAGGAGGCATTATTCACATGAAGCATACGGCACATACACGTGTAAGATACGGAGAGACCGATAAAATGGGAGTTGCATATCACGCTCACTATCTGAACTGGTTCGAGATGGGACGAACGGAATTCTGCCGTGCATCAGGAAAGAGTTTCAGCACATGGGAAGCAGAAGGCATTATGCTGCCCGTAGTTGAAGCTCATTGCAGATATAAATCGCCATTGCTTTACGATGATGAAATTGAAATTGAAACAAGCGTAACGAAACTCTCAAAGGTAAGCGTAACTTTCACATGCAGAATCTTTCACGCTGATACTCACAGACTTGTTGCTGAAGGATATACAAAACATGCGTTCACATCAACGGACGGGAAATTATTGCGTGAGGGCAATGCGTTAGAACAATGGCTGAAGGATTTTCTCAGTGATGAGTGAGTAATTAATTCTCGTTAAGCGCACTGAATGCAAACGGAACTGCAATCAAAAACGTCAATGCGTCCGCTGAAGGCTGTGCGGTTATTATTCCTGTGAGACCGAAGAATTTTATCCCGACATGAAGCGCAAGAAACAGCATAAACCCCTGACGTGATGCCGCAAGTATACTCGCGCGTATAGTCTTGCGGATGCTCTGTAAATACATGTTGCTTATTGTTACAAAGCCTACGGATGTATACACAATACATTCGTATCTTAATGCACACGAGCCGAGAGAAATTAATTCTGTGTCATTGGGTCTGAATATCGCGATTACATTCTCAGCGAAGACATAGCCCAGTACACTGAGTAACGCACAATATGTACTTGTGATAATAACAGTGAACCAGAAAGCATGACGGACACGCATAAACTCTTTTGCGCCGTAATTGAATCCGCATACAGGCTGAAATCCCTGACCGAACCCTAAGACCATTGATGTCGCGAACATCATGACCCTATTCACGATTGAGAGTGCAGCTATGGCAATATCACCGTAAATCCCTGCAAGCTGATTCATATACGCAAGTGAAAGACTCGCGAATCCCTGACGGCCTAATGAAGGGAATCCTCCTGCTGTTATCTCTTTATAGCGTGATAATGACGGCCTGAAATTTTTTATGCTGAGTTTTATTCCGTCCCCGCGTCCCGTAAGCCTGAAGAGAATAATAAAACTCACGCACTGCGATAACATTGTCGCGAACGATGCACCTGATACTCCCATATTGAACGTAAATATAAATACAGGGTCAAGAATTATATTCAGAACTGCACCGAATGTTATTCCCAGCATGGCCATGAATGCGTTACCCTGAAAGCGCATTTGATTATTCATCACGAATGACGACATGATTAATGGCGTTCCCAGTAATATATACCTGAAATATTCACGTGCATGAGGCATAATAGTTTCAGTTGAGCCTAATAATTTAAGAATCGAATCCATAAAGAAAAATCCCGTTAATGCAATTAAGACTCCTGCAATGAATGACGTAAAGAATCCAGTCGAAGCGATTAACGCTGCTCCTTCACGATTTTTTGCTCCCAATGCACGCGAGATATAATTTGCGCTTCCGTGCCCGAAGAAAAACGCAACCGCCTGAATGAATGCCATGTACGAAAAGACTATTCCGACAGCTGCAGGCGATTGTATATCTATTCTTGCAACATAAAACGTGTCTGCCATGTTGTATATTGCGCTTATCATCATTGTAATTATTGACGGCACAGCGAGACGGCACACGAGCTTTTCAACCGGCTGAGTTGTCATCATGATAAATTTTTTGTCCTGAGCACCTGAAATATTCTTCTGCACTGATTCATTTCTCCTGAGCGTGATTTTTTAAATCCATTATAGCAACGAGAAAGAATTGGCCTCGCGTATTTTTTTCATGATACAATACCAAAAACTAATTTATCCTTAAGAAAGGAATTATAAATCCTTGCCGTGAACAATAATTCGGGTTTTACGAGAACACTTTTAGTCTTTTTTCAGGCTTTAATTGATACTGCTTTATATTGGCTGAGCTTTTTTATAATTATAACCTTCTGGCTTTCAGGAAAGTATCCGGGAGCATTTGGTTTTGAAAACAGAGCGTTTTTTACTGGCACCATGTTAGCTGTGTTCTACTTCAACTCGCTTTACAGTTTCAGGAACTGGATTCTATGGGATGAACTGAAAGCAATTCTTAAATCCGCAGCACTAATACTCCTGGTGATTGTCCTGTATCTTTACTCTCAAAGATTCAATATGTCCCGTTTTATTCTTGCAGCCGGAATATTAATATTCGTTCCGTTATGTTTAATTGCACGCTATGCATTCAGGCGTATATTCTTTGCTCTTGGGATTCTTTCGACTAATATAATAATACTTGGAGCGGGCCGAACAGGAGAAATTTTTGCAGAAAAAATAATTGAGCATCCATTCACTGCATGTAAAATTGTGGGCTTTCTTGATGATGATGAAACAAAACAGGGAAAAATAATCGCAGGCTTTCCTGTGTTAGGCCGCCTTGATGAGTTCGAGAGAATTTTCTGTGAATATCAGATAGACGAGGCAGCAGTTGCAATTTCGACAGCCTCACGAAGTCTCTTAACGCACATTCTTGATATGGTAGAGTTTCACGTTAAACAAGTGCATTATATCCCTGATATGTATATGCTGACAACGTTTTCCGCTTCAATAAGAGATGTTGACGGAATGCCTGTAATATCAGCATCACAGGGACTTCTTAATCCGCTGAACAGATTCATTAAGTGCGTAATAGATTATGCCGGAGCAGTAACTGCACTGATAATCTTTTCGCCGGTTATGATTTGGGCCGCATGGAGAATAAAGCGTGAGGACGGAGGACCTGTTTTATTCATTCAGGACAGGGTTGGCTGGAAGGTCGGACATTTCAAAGTCTACAAGTTCAGGACGATGTACACTGACGCAGATAAACGAACAGAAGAATTATTTAAAGATCCGAATATATTAGCAGACTATCAAAAAGGAATTAAACTTAAACACGATCCGCGCTTAACAAAAATAGGTGCAATTCTAAGAAAGACAAGCATAGATGAACTCCCGCAGATATTTAACGTTCTCAAAGGCGAAATGAGTCTTGTCGGCCCAAGACCATTAACTCAACGTGATGTAGATTTTGTATATGGTGATTACGTTGCAAGAAAGATCTATACTGTTAAGCCCGGCATGACCGGATTCTGGCAGGTCAGCGGACGAAGTGATGTTGATACAGACATACGCAAAGAGATGAATTTATATTACATACGGAACTGGTCATTATGGCTTGACATTGTGATTCTAATCAGAACTGTGTATGCTGTAATAAGCAGAAAGGGAGCATATTAACACACGCAAAAAAAAATTCCCCCCGTTTTTATCCGGGAGGGATAGCTTTCAGTTTATGCTGAGTGATTACTTCTTCTTTGCGCGTACAACCCTGTTTGAAGGAACTGAGCTGCTCTTCTTCGCAGGTGCTGCCTTCTTAGCTGCAGGTGCTACGTTTTTCCCGAACGCATAATTTGCACCTTTCGCCGGTGTCGATCCTGGAACTGCCGATAGCGCAATAAAATTCTTTTTCGTAGCTTCCGTGCTGTCGTCATAAACTGTTCCGTGAATCTCATTGCCGAGCATGTCATAATGACGCACATACGTCTGTGCAAACTGTTTTCCGTCGGGCGTGTACTCATAGCCGTATTCGGTGAAATAGAGACTTCCGGCAACTTCAGGTGAAATTCCGAACTTTGACATAAGAAGCTCAATCGTTTCATTCTTAATCGTGGTGTTCGTATAATACTTTCTGGATACTGCGAAGGGTACTCCGTTTGCATCCTTGCCGTAATCAAGAATGTACCATGTCATTTTGTTCTTATCCTGACCAAGTGCCTTCTGTTTTGCTGCATCCCATGCCATTGCAGGAACTGATATTGCTGCTATAAGAGCCGCGAGCAGTGTTAATACGATAAATTTTTTCATGAATCTTTACACAACCTTTCAAGCATTTATTAATTCTGTGTATTTTAGCATACTTTCTTCATTAACGAGATACTGCACCTAACGCATAACTAATATTTCTCTCGTAACCGTCCGAAGGCATGTTATATATTTTTCCGTTGATGATAATCTCAGTTGAGCCGCCGCCGTCAAGATTAAGAGCATATACTATATCCTTTGCGCGCATTATCTCTGTGAGTTCGCTTATCGTTGCCCCTGATGAATGCATTCCGTTACGCCCGTCTACTGCAAGAAATACCCATTCGCCTTTATTCGTGAGTCCTACTGCTGATCTCGGATGCCTTGCAGAAATAAGCGAGCTGTTAAAACTTTCTTCATGCATTGACGGTATTCCTTCTTCAATCAGTAACGGCCCAGCCTGAATGATATTGCTCATGTCGAACCATGAATTTAATTCTTCAGAGGCAACTGCAAATACAGCTTCATCGTTATCATTCCAGCCAAGACAACCGCGATTCTCGTATGCCTCACTGATTAATCTTCCTGCTATCTTGAGTGCTCCGATCGGATAACCCTGACCTCCTTTAGTTACTGCGAAGAATCCTGCATTGATTGATGCGCCTGCTTCATTCTCTGAATTGATTACAGAAAGAGGCGATAAATGATTAGGCCCTAAATATGATGCTATAGGCTTAATCTTCCAGTAAGACGGATCTATCACCAGCATAACCCAGAATTTCGGAACTATACGCATGTTCGTGTTCGTCATTGAGGGAACAAGTCTGGCTTTCAGCTTTCGTAATTTCGCATAGGCAAGCATTCTCCGTACCTGATTGAATTCTTCTATTTTTTGCGTCCTGAATCCGAATGTCCCCGATGAATATATCACATTGACATCATAGCCCTGTGTCTTGAGAACCCGTTTAGTATCATCTGCACTTGCCTTGTTGGGAAGTCCTGTAACATATACGCGCCATGAGGGCATACCTGTAGGGACTCCTTCACGGTGAATGAATACCCGAAGACCTTTCAACGGATTACGCACCATATCGAGCGTTAAGTTCATGCTTGCGGATCTTATTCTGTCGTAAACTGCTTTGGCTTCATTCTGCGTTAATGCATCATTGCCCCTGAACTTGTCATCATAATTATTGAATAACGGAGGATTCATGTTAGTTGCTACGACAAGACAGCCGCGCTCAAATTGCGTCAAGTTCTTCACATCTTCAAAAGGCAATGGATAATCCGAAAGTAAATCTGCCTCGAATGTTAAGCCAAGAGACTGAATGCACCAGCGTAATACTTCACGCCTCGTTACATTCCCGTCAAGTTTATCAACGTCATCTGTTACGTATCCGCTGTTCAGAATAAAGCCGCCTGCATCGTTATACTGTGCTTCTTCTGATTCGCTCCAGTCTAAGCCTCTTGCCGTTAAGAGATTAGAGAGAAATTCATAACGCGTTACTGAATGAGCAGTGCATGATACACTCAGAATGAATATCACCGAGAGAAGCAATACACGCTTCGACTTCTTAAACATGATTCACAACCTCACATTAAAATTTTTCAAAACCTGATATAATTTACCACATGCCCCTGCGGATTCACGTGATAGTGATTACGTTCTGAGCCAACACTCGTTTACTTCAGGCTGATGCCACAGACTTAATTGTCTTATTAGGGACGGGTCAGAACACTCGCTGCACGGTTTCTGCGGAGGCTGTTTTTCATTAAAGCATATTTTGCTCATTTGTTCATATGATCCTTTACCTGCTGTATCAAATGGCTGTTGATTCTTCTTTTTGCTTTCTGCATAATCTCAAGACTTTCATTTACTTCTGACGCACTCAAAATTCCAGCGTCAAATCCGTCAATAAGAACGCCTAATGTCCCTGATAATGGTATATTCAAATTTGCGGCTGCTTTCCGGCCTTTGCTCTCGTCCATGAGAAGAACATCTGCTTTTAGTTCATGCGCTAAAATTATTGCTTCACTCTCTCCTAAGTCTAACATCATCGTATCTCGAAAAGTTTTTAGTGCATTTATATCATTAATATCTTTGCGTACGATAAAATTTGAGTCTGAAATGATTTCCGCTTCGCTGCGATATTTTTCATTGTCAGTCAGTTCAAAATAAACAGCCTGCGGAATTATGACCATGCCATATAATTTTTCAAGTAAATCAAGACGGTTAATTTTCAGCAGAGATATAATTGGAGTTGTATCTAAAACAACAATCATTTATTGCGCCTCAAATTTTTTAGTACCTGAATATCATGCTCTAATTCTTCACTAGTCTGGTTATAATACGGAATACCAAGCTCACCGTATATATCAAGAAGTTCATTCTTGCGCATTCCCAAAATCTCGGCCGCTTTACCATGTGATATTTCTCCGCTCTGTATGCATGGATATATCAGCAGGGCATAACGTTTCAGATAGTCTTCTTTTCTGTTCACATAAGGCACAAGGTGTACAGGTACATCAATTTCAATTTTCGTTAATTGCGGTGCATTTTCAATTTCAGTTCTCTTAACAGCCTTTAACATTTTTATTTTCTCCTTCTCATATCAGCTTCATATCAGCCCCAGATACTTACACGCCTTCAGTATTCCGCCGTCATCAATATCATCACACACATAATCAGCGTGTCTCTTCACATCATCCCTTGCTCCCCCGACAACAACGCCAGTATTCGCATGTTCAATCATATCAATATCGTTAGGGCCGTCTCCGAAGACAATTACATCATTAAGATTTGCGCCTTCATTCGCAGTCAGTAATTCGATTCCGTTCCATTTTGATGCGCTCTCGTGTCTTGCCTCCGTGAACTGATGCATTAATTCAAGCCTTACGCCCTCAGGAGGTGAATAAAATAATCTGTGTTCATTCGTGAGTATGCTGTGCGGTAACATCATGTAGCAGATTATCATGCGTTTCATCTCGCTTAACGGTCTTATGCAGTCATAACCTGCCTGTGAATTGAAGTACGCAAAGAAATCCTCAAATGCATTGCCGGCATATAAATATTTATCATCAACAGCAGCACTAAATTTTGGGAATCTCTCTGCAACTTCCCTGAATGATTCAATGTGTTCATCCGGAAAATATTTTCTGTGAATCATTTTGCCTCTCGCAATAATCTCTGCTCCTCCTGAACACACAAGATAGTCTATCCCGAATTCTTTCGCCGCGTTCAGTGCAAGAAATGCCGCTCTTCCTGTTGCAATCGCAGGAACATGGCCATGTGCTTTGAGTGCGTCTATTGCAATGCGTGTTTCATCTGGTATGTGGCTTATTCCTTTATGGCTGATCAGTGTTCCGTCTATATCGAAGAATACATACATACTATTTCACCCTTTCAGCCTTAATGATAACCCCGCAAATATTCTGTCTACAATGTCAGCTTCACTTGCGAGTTCCTGATAGATTATGCCGGTCTCATCTCTCCATTTACGCGAAAATTCATCAATGGGAATAACTCCGCATGAAATTTCATCGCCGGTAATCACACACTGCCTGAGCAATTCGATTCTGGACATGAAAAATTCACGGGGATTTATGCGTCTCATCATTAAGTTCTTTATCCCTGCATGTATATTAGTGATTAGCCCTGATGTGATTATCTCTTCAGGTGATACGCACTCTAAATCATATTCATAGTCAAAATGTCCGTACAGTTTTAACGCATACGTCCTCTTGCCCATGTAACGCCCTCCGAGTATCAAATGCAATTCATCATCACCGCTCCTGTAAACATATTCATATTCACTCAACAAATTAACATGTAACATCTGCCGGCCATCAAATGCAATTCATCATCACCATTCCCATAAGCATAATAACTTCTGAAAGCTCAACGAATGCTCCGAGCAAATCTCCCGTTATGCCTCCGAAGATTTTCATGCAGAGTTTACCCCACATAATAGCAAAGAGAATAATAATGACTGGAATAACTTTTGATGTGAAGACTGAGAACAATAAAAGCATAATGACGAGTGCAATATTATCGCGCTTATTCCTCGATGAGCCAAGTATGACCGCAAGACCTGAATCTTTTGCGAATGGCAGATTAACGAGAAGCAATGACATTCCAAGACGAGAATATGCCGGTATGAATGACAGAGTGATAATGTCAGTGTGAACATGATATGCTAAAAGCTCCGAGAATAATAACATTCCGGCCATGAAGATAATCATGCATCCCATGACCGCAAAACTTCCTGCGTGAGTGTCAGATAATATTTTCAGGCGCGTATCTCTGTCTCGCCGTGAGAATACTGCATCGCATGTGTCCATTAAGCCGTCCATGTGAAGCCCTCCCGTTAGTGCAAGAGTGAACACAGTCATCATGAATCCCCTCAGGAGACATGAGAGCATAACGAGTCTGCATAGCATGAACCAGAATATGAACCATAAGAACGAGAATATGATTCCGGCAACTGGAAGCATGACACAAAAGTAGCGCAATGAATCAGAGTTCCAGACTGGAATAAATTTTTTCGGAACGGGAATTATTGATATGAATGACAGTACGATTAAGAACGAATTTATCATGACGCATAAAAAAACTCCCCCGTTCATTGAGGGAGCATAAATATTTTTCCGTTAGTCTTTGAATGTCTCAGCAACACGTTCAAGCTCTTTGCGGATCTCGATATGCTGAGGACATGCAGACTCACAAGCTCCGCACTTTATGCACTCACCAGCTTTTTTGTGGCCATGCATTACAACGTCAAAGTATTCGCGATTCTTCGCGAGGTCATAATTCTTGTAGAGCGTGTACATGTTCATTGCCGTGAATGACCCCGATATGCCTATGTTCATCGGACAGACTTTCGAGCAGTAATTGCATGTCGTGCACGGGATAACAGGAATGCTTGCGAGTTCAGTTCTTGCATGTTCAATCACTTTTTCCTGTTCGGGCGTTAAGTGCGTGAAGTCCTTCATGAATGAGAGATTATCCCTCATCTGCTCAATGTTCGACATTCCCGATAAGACAGCAATAACTCCTTCAAGATTTGCGGCGAATCTCAAAGCCCATGATGCACATGATGATTCAGACTCTGCATCTTTGAATATCTTTGCTACACTCTCAGGGGGATTCGCTAAGTTTCCTCCTTTGACGGGTTCCATGATCACAACGGGCTTGTTGTATTTTCTTGCGACCTCGTAGCATTTACGCGACTGAACTGCATTGCTCTCCCAGTCCGCATAGTTAATCTGCAGCTGCACGAATTCCGCCTCAGGATGTGCTTTGAGAATCTCTTCAAGATGATCTGCCGTTGAATGAAAAGAGAATCCCAGATGCTTAATTTTCCCTTTTGCCTTCTCACCGAGAAAATAATTCCAGAGATCAAAATCTTCAAATACATGTGTTCTTGTGTCTCCGAGATTGTGAAGCAGATAGAAATCGAAGTATCCTGCTCCTGACTGCCTCAGTGATGTGTTGTACTGTTCGATTGCGTCTTCTCTGGTCTTGCATTTTATCCACGCGGCATTTTTCGTTGCAAGCTGAAATTTTTCTCTTGGGTATCTTTCGACAAGTGCCTGACGTATTGCATCTTCACTTCCTGGATATGCCCACGCCGTATCAAAATACGTGAAGCCTGCCGCAAGAAATTCATCTACCATCTGTTTAACCTGCTCAATGTCAATCACATCTTCTGAACCTGCAACTCTCGGAAGACGCATTAACCCAAAACCTAATTTTTTTATGTCATCGCCTAACATGAATCTTTACCCCCGTGATAGAATTTTTGAATTTATTCATGATAACACAAT